>QCWC01000261.1 GCA_013114705.1 Candidatus Nitrosocosmicus sp.
GCCCAAGGTGTTATGATCATCATTGTTTATTTTGTAAGTGCCAACAATTTATGTAAATGATGTCTTCTTCTTATGACATTTGATTTCACACTCATGATGTTTGCTTGCAGCTACTTGAGCATAGTTCATATTGTTGATGTTTAGGGTCACCTTAACAATTATTCTTAAAGTCAATATTTCAAACTCTCCTCACAATTTCTTCAGACTTAGCAATTGATATTAGATAGTATTTTGATAAATGTTTCAGAATTAGACAGCGAAAAGTATACCTTCAGTTTTGAATTAACTAATTAAAGACCAAAACAGCTACACTCTAAAATCTTTGCAAAGTAGAGTAGCGGGCTTATCAAATAAAGCTGTGAAAATTTGGTTTCCCGGATAGACTTGTAATAAAAAGTCTCTTTAATAATATCAATAGCCACTTTCGGCCATCCGGATTCCTTTGTTACTTCATTTGAAGTTGGGCTGTAAATGGTGCTATATTCCAGATCTTGATCAGCAATGCTACAAAAGCAATTCATTATTTCTCCATTGTCATTATTTATCAATACAGGATTAGAGTCACTAGACAAAAACATATTAACAGTAATTTTTATTGGTTTTCCATTTTGCAGTATGAGTATAGTATCATCTAAAGTAACACCTAATCCTATGCTCGCATTTTGAATGTTGTTTTCTTTTATTATCTTTGCTGCTTTTATCCAATCAAATATTTTCAAGGATTTAGTATTTGATCTATTATTAGTATGAGCATCTGTATTAAATCGAGCCGACAAAACTTTTTTACCTCCTTTTACCCAAGTGGATATTTCTGATATGACTACAAGACTTAAATTTGATATGATAAATTTTTCTTCAAGTAAATACTAGTCGGTATCTAATTAGCCGTAGGAAGATTTGATGGTTATTGAAGGAATACCTCATTCAACATGTATTTCATAAAAAGAAAGTAATGGCGGATAAGAAGTTGGTATCAAAGAAATTGACCACCTATCTTCCAAAAAATGAACTATCAATGTCTAAATTCGATTCTAACGGGGTATTATCCTTTCATTATTACGATCCGATGGCTATTGCCAGTTCCTTTGTAAATATACCTGAAAGTATGTATGCATATAAGAAAGAGTTTCCAGATATTTTTGGTCAATTAGCTATTGCCTCTCTTGAAAGAAAGCTCATACCCTTCCTAACAGAATTTGGAGCCTTTCAGGAAGGAGAGCAGGTCAGAGAGTATTTAGATATCCAATATAGTCAAATTGAAGCCTTTTTGCTTAATTCAACGATTTGGAATTATGATCTTTATAATACTGAGGAAGGTAAAGACAACTGGAACCTTGAAAACTATTCTTTGTTAGGGTCCGACCGCAAACCCAGGAATATGGATGTAGTTAGCCGCCCATATCCCATGAGGAGCTCTGCTGAACCAACGGAGTTGTTTATTGAAATTGAATCAAAATATGCAGTCATTGGCTTGACTGGCCCTGTGATTTCGGATAAACCTACAGTAATTTATATTCCATATCACTTGCATTATCTACCCCAATTTACAGTATGGACTACTACTGACAATAGCAAAGAGACGAAATGGGATAAGATAAATCAACTACTATACTGGTGTCCATTAAAGAAAATAAAAGAAAATTATTTGATAATAGCAAAGGGAAAAATTACTGAATCAACTTTCGACAACGCTCCTCAAAGGATAAGAGATATAGCAGGTAAAACAAGAACGCTCAACACTGTATCTAACTTTGAATAGTCATTACAATAAACGCTTCAAATATAGGCATTCTTAAGTAATTCCTCGATGCCAACATAGTTACCAAAGACCATACCACTGAGTTGAGACATGCGCTGGGAAAGTTTCTATATTGTATGTGGATTCGGCAATATGCGAAACAAAATTGACTTCAAATATCTATTATTAACCCCTTTTTCAAAAGCAAGATAACTCAACCAGGTTTATACAATTCTATGAACTGACAAGCACCGTTAGTTATGATTTGTGATTTAAACAACTGAAAGTAGGATGGATCATATTTTCCAGTTTTTCCATGATCCGATATAGTCTTTATCCGAATAGCTTACGAAGGACCAATGTCTGTCGCTTATTCGCTTGCGAAGTATCTTAGTCCTTATTGGTGTAACCTTTCCGTTTATAATGAAGTCATAGATTTGTCTTAATAATATTGGCAAGGTAATAATCTTTGTAAATCTGAATAAGTAATAGTTACCGTCTTCATACTTACGGTTGCTTGGTCCAAATGGAAGTATCCAGTTTTCATTTATGGACATAAATTCCATCAATTATCCTACCATATTATTATATGAATACTAACTATTAGGTTTTCTCAATTATGGTAAGAGCAAGTGAGCGTCTTAGAAGGTTAAAGATGAGGCTATTTTACAGCTATCAGATTAAGTCAATGATTAAAAGAATATTGATATGCATATTTCTTACTGTTAAACGTAGGTAAGCCTTTTAAATTTGGATAATAATACCAATACTACACAAAACTATGCAAACAATAATTCTTGTGGCTGGTGGAATATTTTGGATTCTTACCTATATCTTCATTATTTCTAAAGGTTATAAAGATAAGACATATGGTATGCCAGTCTTTGCATTATGTGCGAATATCTCATGGGAGTTTATATTTTCTTTTGTTTTGCCACATTCCCCACCTCAATTATACATCAATTATCTGTGGTTTGGTCTAGATGTAGTAATCGTTTTTCAGTTTTTCAAATATCATACAAAAGAGTTTCCTAACGTTCAATCATTAAAGCTATACGCTGTTTTCATAGTTGCTTTAGCTTCTGCTTTCAGTATAATATTGAATGGTGGAATCGCTCTTGGCGATATTGATGGAGTATATGCAGCATTTTGTCAAAACCTATTGATGTCAGTGCTATTTATTTTGATGTTCTTTAAACGAAAAAAGGTATTAAGAGGACAATCTATTTTTATTGCGGTATTCAAAATGTTAGGAACTGCTTTGACAAGTATTCATTTTTATCTCTTTGAACCCGTTTCTCAAAGCTCTATAGTCTTGCCAGTTTTGTTTATATCTATATTCACGTTTGATCTACTATATACCCTCTTAATATTGAACCAGTATAAGAAGAACCACAAATCATTATTTGTTACTTAGAGATGGGCAAGAAAATATTTACGCAGGCTCGTGGGGAATGTAAAGAAGCTGGCAAAAAAATGTATTGCAAAGACTGTGAAAA
>QCWC01000262.1 GCA_013114705.1 Candidatus Nitrosocosmicus sp.
ACTTGTCGAGTATGTCATTTAATCGCAGACTTCACAATTACCTAAAATATTTGCTAATTGCCAATCTAACCATAAAGTTAGGAGGCTTTCAAATGCAAGATCGAATTTTAAAATTCTTGATGAAACTAATAACTTAAGAAAGATACTCCAATTCAAGCGACTGTGATTTATTTAGTCTAAAAATTCAAGTTCAAGTTACTTTGCATTTCCATTCCCCTAAATTTAGGAGTTTTTGGCGATATGCGTCAAGTGCCTGTGACACTTGTGATTTGGCAAGAAACGAATCTGATCTAAGGAACCTCCAAAAGTAAGGTTTTGTTCAAATCCAATCTACAATTCTGATAACATTTACATACGATCAAGTATCAATGTCTTTATGGTATTGATTGCATGTCCTAAATGTGGGGAATCATACTCCGCTTCTCCTCCAGATTCTGGTCACAGGAAATTAGTCAAATATCCTGATAGAAATACATACCCTCATACAATCGAATGTAAGATGTGTGGGAATGTAATTACGATTTACTGGAAACCAACTGAATAATTATTCCCTTTTCGTAGATACTATGGACACCAAATAATAGTAATAATGATAGAACTCTATTCTACAAACATACATTCAAGATAATATTTCTAAATTATCTTATTACCGTACAACTTACTGGACTAAGGTTGTGAAATCATTGGCAATGTAAAAGTAAAGGTAGCACCTTTATCATCGTCGTTGTTTTCCGCCCAAATCGACCCACCATGAGCTTCTATAATATTTCTACATATATATAGGCCAAGCCCTGTCCCTGAGGGAGAGCCGGTAATAAATTTATCAAATAGTCGAGGTAAAATATCCCGATCGATCCCAGGACCAGAATCCTTTATTCTAACAAATATGCGATCCTCTCCCCTTCGTATACCTACTTCAATAACCCCCTGCTGGGTAAATTTAATTGAATTTATCAAGATATTCGACATTACTTGATTAATTCTATCTTTATCAGCATAAACTAATAGTCCCCTTTTCTGTTTGGCTATATCTAAATTCAAATCTATTTCTGTATTTTCATGCGAAAACCTTATGGTAACATTATTACAATTTATTTGATTTGTATAATCTCTAATCATTGTATGGACTACTGATATGATATCAAACTTTTCTAAATTCAAATGTAAGGTACGACTTTCAATTCTTGCAGCATCTAATATTTCTTCAGATAGCTTTTGAAGGCGTTTAGAATTCTTAATGATTATCTCCATATGTTCTTTATATTGTTCTATATTACCGTTCTTATTGTAGAGAAAAATTGAGAGTGCCAAAATGGGTTGAATGGGAGTACGTAATTCATGAGCAGCAATATTTATGAATTCATCCTTTAACTTTTCTGATTCTTTAATTTCCTCATATTGGCTTTGGATTAGTTCATTTCTCTCTCGTAAGTTAATTGTATAGCGGATGCCGGAAATTGCTAAGGCTATTATATTGACAAAGTATCCCAAGTCCTTTAATACATGTGCAACATTATGAGCGGTATCAAAGGATTGAATGGAGTATGACATAATAATCTGTGAAAAAATATCAATGATAAGATATATCAAAATTCCTTTGTAAATTATGTCCTTTTTTAGATACAGTTTTTTCTTGTAAAAGAAAAACAAAGCGAGTACAAAAAGCACAAGTGGGGGAATTTCATATGGCCTATGTACCGAATATTCGTCTAACACACTAGCAGGAAATATCATTACAAATGAAATCATAGCGATGCTTCCTGCTATAACACCCAGGAAAATTAAATAAATAATCAAATTCTTTTGGAGTTTATCTTCATATTCTCTCTTTTGATCGTTGTCCAAGAACGATCCCGTATCTACGATTTTGTCATTTTTTTTCTTCTTGATTTCATGAGGCCTTTTAGTTGCCAATTCATCGGGAAACAGAAATGAATATTTTGCAATCGCTACTAGTAACATACTACTTAGAAATATTCTTCCTGCAAACCACGTTTGTGGGATAAAATATTTTAAGAAATCTACATGCTCCATTAGACCAAAAGACACAGTCACATGAAGTAAATCGATACTGGCACTCACTGCAAAACCTATACCTATAAACAGACTGAATTTATCATTAAGATTCCGAGCATGCAAAATGTAATAGAATGCTATAACACTTGAAAGAATGACAGCAAATAATTCAATGTAAAAGTGATGCAGTTCTGAACCCACCCATAAATATGGATCGACTGATATTACAGCTAGTAATAAAAGAGGGATTGATGGAAGGAGAGTATACTTTAGAAATATCTTATTTGAAAAAATATCGAGCACCCTGTAACATTTGTCTATATAAGAATCCGAGGGTATTATAATCAAGATAAAGACTCCGCTTTTCTCAAAGTAGAATGTAACTTTGTGTTCTCAAATAATAACAAATAATTTTCAAGAAATGAAGTACCATTGGTATTCATGAAGCTTGGACAGTAATTGTGCTTATCAAAAGTAGACTGATGTAACAAGATTATTGAAACTTCATGATCAATTACCAACATGACTTGCATTTATTAATCATCACATAAAGTTAAGCTATATTGGATTTCGTAAAATCGATCTTATGTTCGATAATAATTTTTCTGGTTCTATTGGTTTTCGAATAATTTCACTGTATTTTATCTCGGGGAAAATACTAAGAACTTCTTCCAATGCATTTAATGCCGAGAGAAATATTACTCTCACGTCAGGGTTGAGAATTTTTAACTGAGAGTATAACTTTATTCCGTTTAATTCAGGCATTCGTATATCCATTATGACTAGATGATAGAAGTAAGGATTCTTGTCAGAAAAGTGACTAAGCGCACGTGCAGAATTAGAAAATGTAGTTACATTATAGCCTTCGCTGGAAATTATTGAATGAAAGGCAAACAAGATATCTTCATCATCGTCGATTAATAGAATGTTAAATGCTGAATTTGGAAGGCTTTGTTGATGTTGTTGGTCATCGAAAATTCTTTTCCTTTTGCTCCTTTGGATTTCAATTTTTTTATTATCATCTTGAATACGATGGACGGAATATGTTTGGAAAAGCGAATTTGGACTAGCACGGTCACGATCTTGCGTACAATCCAAAGTTCTAAAGTCATATTCTTTGAATGCAGAAGTTTCTTTTATCACTTGCAACAAATCCTGGTGAATTATCATTTGATTGGAAGGGGCAAAGCGATTGATTTTAGAACATACATTTACAG
>QCWC01000263.1 GCA_013114705.1 Candidatus Nitrosocosmicus sp.
CCGTATCTAGTGGAATTCCTTGTTCTTTTTCCCTTTTCATTTACCCAAAACTTTCTCTATAATCATCGTCTTTCTCAGTATAGATAGTAGGAACCACGTAAGCCATGATACTGCAACAAACAGCACAAATATGATAGATTTTTGGTTCATCTGTTTTTTAATTCCATATTTTCAGATTTAAAAAAATATAAGATTTTCAGGAATGGTTATCAGCAATGAAAATTCTATGTATTATTGATATTGGTTAAATGGAAAGTACACTCATGCCAGATAATGAGATTACTGCAGAGGAACTGCAGGAGTCACTGCAGAAAAAGGATCCATTGCTGATTTTTGATTTGAGATTACAAGATGTCTACAAAAATGGACACATCAAAGGTGCAGTTCATGCAGTTTGTGATGCCAGGGCAAAAGAGACAATCATGCCAAATATCCCTAAAGATGTAAGGATTGTTTTAGTGGATGAGGATAGTTTAATGGCCAGTGAAACTGCAAAAATGATGCGGTCATTTGGACTGGATACATATTATTTGAAAGGTGGAATGAAAGGATGGAATAAGGAGATTGTCAAAGGCAATCCTCCTTCATCCGTTGAGGTATACAGTCTGTGGGAAAAGATTCAAGATTCCAAGGACAGGATATTTTTGCTTGATGTAAGAGATGTTGATGAATTTTCAGATTTTAAGATACCTGGAAGTGTGAATATACCATTACAGGATATTTTCAAAGAAGAGCATTTCTCAAGGATTCCAAAGGACAAGGATATTGTCACAATATGTCCCCATGGCAACAGGGCAATGGTAGCCACATTTGCCCTTGCAAGAAATGGAATTGAATCACGCACATTAGCAGGAGGACTAGCAGGATGGAGTCAGGTTCTAAATCCAATTACCGTAGTTGAACAAAATCCGACAATCATTCAGATTGAAAAAATTGGCAAGGGCTGTCTTTCTTACATGTTGATATCGGATAGTCAAGCAATCGTAATTGATCCTCTCTTTCCTGCAGAAAAGTATCAAAAGATGGCAATCCAAAACAATGCAACAATTATCAAAGTGATTGATACTCATCAGCATGCAGACCACCTGTCATCTGCCTGGCATCTAGCAAAAATTAGCAATTCTGCGTGTTATGAAAGCGGATTGGAGCAATGGGACAGAACTACTCAGCAACTTCTAAAAGATGGAGTATCAGTTGAATTTGGACAATCAAAACTCCGTGTCATCTCCACTCCAGGACATACTCCTGGAAGCCTGTCTTATGTATTGGATGAAAAGTATGTGTTTACCGGAGACATATTGTTCATAGAAAGCATTGGCAGACCAGATCTTCGTGACAAAGCTAAAGAGTTTGCAGGTGAATTGTATGATTCACTTCATAGCAAACTACTAAGGTTACCACCCTATGTCATAGTTTTCCCAGCACATCGTGGCCAGACTGTTAAACCTGAAAACGGGGTATTTTCAACCACCATCGGAAAGGCAAAAAAGCATGAAATCTTGCAGCTGTCCAAAGAAGAGTTTATCAAAAAAGTGATTGAAATGACGCCTCCAAGACCGATGAATTATCAAAAAATAATTCAAATAAACAAGGGTTCACTTTCCTTTACTGCTAATGAAATTCCTGACTTGGAAATAGGACCCAATCGTTGTAGTATTACGGGAACATAGATTATAATTTGGAATCTAGATTACTGGATGTAATATTACTTGCAATTAGTGAATCAATGACAAGTCCAACTGAATTTCTATCGGGTCCTATTTTTTTCAATTGGATGGATAATTTCCTACAGATCTTCCTATTCCATAAAATCCCTTTTACCATTATTTACAAAAATTATATCATTTGTCTTTATTTTTTTTAAAATCATTTACACTTGAAGATCCTTGTTCATAACCTAATTCATCAAATACATCGATAGTTTTTCCTTTGAATGTATTTTCTACAAATTCTTGAAATTTTTTTAGGGAATATTTGATGCCTTGAATGGTATGTGGAGAACGTACTCGTAGAGAATCCAGATAAGTTTGCTCATTTTCGGTTTTAGTTAGAAAGGACATTTGCTCTCCCTTGATAGCAACTTCTTTATAAAAATCGGAAGATTATACGTAAATGTAGAATCTGAACATATAGAGTAAAACAGCCTTCTCACGTATTGCGTAAATTTTGGACGCTGCTCATAAATCTCAAGTTCTGAAAATAATGTTGATTCATCTCCACCAGTCCATAATTGAGCAATTCAAAACAGATGCAATTATGATAAAAAGGTCATGTGCACATTGCAGGTTCGCCATGAACGTCAGCTCCAGAGATGTTTTCAAGGTTTTCTGTTATCATTGAGTACTGAACAGATTCAGGATTCCATAGTCCAGTAATTGAAACTACGTATCCTAAAGGACTCTCAGATACAATAATTTCCCTATCTTCCAACAAGTATGTTATTCCAAATTGGGCTATAGTACTTTGAACTGAATTTTTAATATGCTCCTTGTCTAGTTCCTCCGTTGTTTCTATATTCCAATGAGTCTTACAAAATATGTCATTTTCATTTGTTGCGTCAGGTACATTTACAGGAGATCTCTTTTCCTTAACTTCGTTTGGAGTCTCTATTATATCAATTTCTTCAACAAAATTTCTCCCATCACTTGCTCTGCATTGTCTTGGATAGGACTCCATGACAGGATTTCCAGCCGCAGCACAGTCCTCAAAATTTTCTATTGAAGACTCTATTGGACTGCGAATTTTTTCAAGTGCCAAAATTAGATTATTTATTTCTGGAATATTGTCTCCACCCTCAAACTCTATCTTTTTTGTTTTATTGAGAGATTCAATTTCAATCCACACTACTGGTGCATCTGCACAACCGGGGCAACCAATTCTATCTGGCAATGAGTTGAATTTTTTAAAATCCACCAAATTCACCAAGTCATTCCAAGATGATTTGGAAAATGGAATATGTTTTGTCTTATCAGAAACATCACGTCCGCTTTGAGTGTAGGTTATTTTTTCAGGTGTTATGACAAATTCCTTTGAACAGTATCCAAGACAAAAACCCGAATTTGTCCCAGTTTTAATTACTGGCTGTATTGTATTTTGATCCTGATCAAGGAAATCCCCTGATTGAACTGCTTTGATAATGTCACTCACCCAATCTCTTTTAATTAACTCAAAATAGGTTTCGGAACTTACA
>QCWC01000024.1 GCA_013114705.1 Candidatus Nitrosocosmicus sp.
CAAAACTAATTCCCGAGACAAAGACAAATTTTGTCTTTTCAATTCCAAATCCATCTGATCTATTTGATGTCGCAGGCATCGTCGGCAGAATTACAAATTACCAAAATCATATCCGAGCTCCAAATGTGATTCGGTTTGGTGCTTCTAGTCACGTTGCAAATGCACTTCTTACAGCGAAGCGATGTAATCCCAAATTCCGGGCTGCAATAAACATTCGATATACAATTGATATCATAAGAATTTGCAAGAATTTGTTTGAGTGCGCATTTTATGATAGACAACTAGAACCAACCAGTAAAAAGAAAATAGAAGGAGCTTCGATTAAGTGGGGAATAAATGAGGCCTTTAGAGCCAATCCAAATGCCGATGTAGTTTATCACCACGGCGATGTAGGCAAAGAGCCAATGATACTGATATTTGCTGAAACCCCTCTAAAAATTCTAGAAAAGATACTGTCTATCATGAAAAATTTCAACAATATCTAATGTTATAAATAATCAAGTGACTTTCATACCATTGTGAAAGCAGTGATCTTAGCGGGTGGATTAGGAACCCGATTACAACCATACACATTTTTCATTCCAAAACCTATGCTTCCGCTTGGAAACAAACCCTTGTTAGAATATTTAGTAGAGTGGTTAAGCAAATCAAATAAGGTCGACCAGATTGTGATCTGTGTCAGTTATCTACACAGGTCGATTGAAGATTACTTTGAGGACGGCTCAAGATTTGGAATAGAAATTAAGTATTCAAGATCCGACAGACCGCTCGCAACTGCAGGGCAGTTAAAAACTGCGTCAAATTACCTAGATGATTCATTTGTTTGTTTGTACGGTGATTCTGTGTATGAATTTCCCTTGGATAAAATGATTGAAAATCATATCAAAGATAAAGCATTTATTTCAATGGCTCTGACCAGATACAAGACAAATCTAAAGTACGGATTCATAGAGTTGGACAAGAGCGAAAAAACGCTTGTATCTGACTGGAAAGAAAAACCAGAAGTTGCGGGCCTAATTAATATTGGATGCTACGTGTTTGAACCCGAATTTTTAAAAATGATACCAAAATCCATTTCGTTTGGGATGGATCAGGCCGTGAGAGCTAGCATTAAAGAGAAGAAAAAGGTAAAATCTTACATAGTAAATGAGGGCAGTTTTATAGATATTGGGGATAAGAAGTCATACTTGGAAGCATATAAACAATACGTAAAGAGGTTAGGCAAGATTTAGAGAATCAGTACTATTGAGAAACAAATCAATTTGTTAGTTTGAGAAAGGAAATTCTTGATGTTTTAATTGGTTATATCTTGATCAGAGAAGAGACTTTTCTAAATGTCTCGATATTGAATGTCAAGTAATCAAAATATGGGACAATTCCGATGACGGGAACCTTTGTTAACATCTCAATGAATTGTGGTGTATTTGATTCGATTTTATTAGGCTGAGATGACATCTTGTTAACTATTATTCCCCTAATATGGATCCCATTTGCTTTACATTCCCTCACAGTTAACAAGGTATGATTGATAGTGCCTATTGTCGACCTTGTCACTATTATTACCTCAAGGTTGACTAGTTTTATGAAATCCAACAAAGTGGATTTCCTATTTAAAGGTACTAATAAACCGCCTATACCTTCAACTAACATAAATTCGTAGATCCTTCTCAGATATTCATACTTCTCTAACGCATAAAGTAAATCAACTTCATCCAATTTCAAGAGTTCTGTGGCCATAAAAGGGGAACAAGGCAATGGGAAGTAATATGGATTTACATTTTCCTCTTCTTCTGTAATACCAATGGAATTGCAAAGAATGGCTACATCCTCAGCCCTATATTTTTTTGAATAAGGTTTGCCACCTGTTGCAAAAGGTTTCATTATTCCTAATTTATTGACTCTTGTTGATAGCATCCAGGCTAAGGAAGCAGTAATTAAAGTTTTTCCAACATTAGTATCAGTCCCAATTATGAAAAACCCTTTAGACACTATATGACAAGTTCACATCCTTCCTAAATATTTGTTGGATCTGGTATTACAAAAAAATGTTGGTTTGTAGTACTGCAATTCTTGAAATGGTTATGGATCTCTCGAATTTGTTCAAGGACTACAAAAATAGAGGATACTATAATTGAAAATCAAAGGAAAATAGCGAACTAAAAATCTATATTGTATCTAGCTATTACAGATGTAATCATTGAAAGAAGGTAAAATTGGTTTTTTTACTGAAGATGAGAAAGAATCATTTTATAAAGTAATATTTTCAAGAAGAGATGTAAGAAAAAATTTTGTTCCTAAACAAATACCTAATCATGTGTTGTATAAAATACTTTTAGCCGCTCATCATGCTCCTTCGGTAGGATATTCTCAACCGTGGAATTTCGTCCTAATTAGAAACAAAAATACTCGAAATTTGATAAAGGAATCATTCTTGAAGGAAAGATTGAGGGCCATAGAACTCATTTCTAATAAGGATGAGAGAAAGGACAAATACTTGAACTTAAAATTAGAGGGTATATTAGAATCTGATTTGAATATATGTATTACTTACGACCATAGCAGATTCGGCCCTTTCGTAATAGGCAGAATGACCATTAAAGAAGCAGGTATCTATAGTGTTTGTTGTGCGATCCAGAATTTGTGGCTAGCAGCACGAGTTGAAAATATTGGGGTAGGATGGGTAAGTATTATTGACAATAAAGACCTTGTAGAAATACTTAATCTCCCCTCGAGTGTACAGCCTATTGCTTATTTGTGTCTTGGTTATGTAAAGGAGTTTGAAAATAAGCCTGACTTGGAGACTAATAAATGGCTTGACCGAATGCCCTTACGTGATGTAGTAAATTTTGAAAAATGGAATTATGTACCCGACACAAATAACTTTTGGAATGATTTACGGAACATATTAGACGATCAACCTTAGGTATTCTAATATACTCCGTCAATTATCAAATTACGTTGTAATGTATTAAATATTAAAAAATCGTGGTCAAATAAATACCACGAGTTACTTTCGGGATTTGGAAACATTAACTAAGGTTTGTAGATTTCTACGATTAGCTTTCTTTATCCTTCTTGATTTTTGCAAACAACCTATTTTCCAATTTTGACTAATTTAAGTATTGCGGAATTACTACATTATTGATAAATATTGCAATATTTTGTATAAGTTTTACACTATTATTACTAATATCAAAAAAAAGTGCCGGAGGCGGGATTTGAGCCCGCGACCTTTCGATTATGAGTCGAACGCTCTGACCAGGCTGAGCTACCCCGGCAAGCCCAGCTCTGATATCTATAAGCAAATCATGTAAAATATACGTATAATATAATCTAACCTCAAATCAAAAGAGGGATTTGATTCTAATAACTAATCAAACTAATCAAGTTAGAAAAAAATTAAACATACTGTACCAGTATTACTTTATGTCTTCCATTATCTAGAAATTTGTTGCTGTGACAACTATATACTAGATTCTCATATCCTGATTAATGATAATTGATATTTCTAATACGACTTGTATTCGTAAATTAAAAATTGGTCTATCAACACCAGATTTAAAGCCAATGTAATTCATATGAATCACAATTTGGCGAAAGAACTTGATGTTTACCAGGTTCTAAAACCGGTTAACTTGATAATACATCTTATTAAATAAAAAGGCCAGCGAATTGCTTACCAATTGGGCTGTTTGTAGTCGCTCCGTAGAACTATAGGTGTAAGTTTTCTGAGAAGTTCCATAAGAAGCTTTTAATAAATGCGATGCAAAATTTTGATTAAAAAGAATTGGATTATAATGTACCTATTAACTTTGCTGGCCTCAACTTAAAAAATCCAGTCATAATAGCTTCGGGAATTCTAGGGTTGTCCCAGAATATTTTTGATAGGCTGAGTAAAAACGGGGTTGGTGCCATCGTGAGTAAATCAATCAGCAATAGACCTCGCGTTGGTTATAGAAATCCTACGGTTGTCCCATTAGAAAATCAGAATTGGTTAAACGCTGTCGGGTTAGCGAACCCAGGTGCAGATGCTTTTTCACAAGAAATTTCAAACAACAAGATCCCGCTATTTGTGAGTATTGTTGGCTCCTCCACTGAAGAATTTCAAACCATCGTTCAAAAATTTCAAAGTTCCAAAATACTCGGATTTGAACTTAATCTATCATGCCCTCATGTTGAAAAGATGGGAATGGAGATTGGCGACGATCCGAATCTTGTTCGAGAGATCATAGGCTCTATTAAGGATCACTCCAAAAAACCATTAATAGTTAAAGTTGGTTTGGGTAAATCAGATATTTTGCATATAGCCAAGATCGCAGAGGATGCAGGAGCCGATGGTATTACTGCGATAAATACACTGCGAGCCATGAAAATTGATATTGTTAACAAATGTCCTATTTTAGAGAATAAGATAGGTGGATTATCAGGTGCTGCGATAAAGCCTATCGGAGTTAGATGTGTATATGAGCTTTACAAAGCCTTAAAGATCCCTATAATAGGTTGCGGAGGTATATTTACAATATCTGATATGCTTGAGTATATCATGGCAGGTGCATCAGCGATACAAGTTGGAAGTTTTATAGCATATAGCGGTATTGACTCAGTAGGCAATTTAGTGACCGATTTGCGAAATTATCTAGAATCAGAAGGATATAAAAAATTGGGAGAAATTGTTGGAATTGCACATCGATAAGAATTTAACACGGATTGTTAATATTGCCGACGTCAAAATTGAGACTGCTACTGTAAAAACTATAACATTTAAAGATAAACTTTCAAGCGAAGCAAAGCCAGGTCAGTTTTTAATGGTTTGGATCCCAAGGAAAGAGGAGATTCCACTTAGTGTAATGGTTTCTGATTTATTACATCACGCCGCTATCACGATAAGAAAGAATGGTCTTGCTTCCACATCATTGTTCAATAAAAAAGTAGGAGACAAGATTGGTATACGTGGTCCATATGGAAATTCATTTTCGGTCAGAGAGACAAATAAAAACATAGTTCTTTTAGGCGGCGGCACAGGATTGGTACCTCTAGTGAGATTGCTCAAAAAGTTAAGTAAATTAGAATTAATAATCACTGTAATAATCGGAGCAAGAACAAAGCATGAATTATTCTTTATAGATCTTGCATCCAATATGCTAAAAGAAAAAACCCATAACTTGTTTATTTCAACAGAAGATGGAACCATGGGTTCAAAAGGATATCCTACAGACGTACTACATGACCTTATTAAAAATAATTATCCAATCGATTTCATTTATACATGTGGTCCAGAATTAATGATGAAAAAGACTTTTGATTTAGCCTCGGCCAAAAAAATACCAATCGAAGCAAGTATTGAACGATACATGAAATGCGGGATAGGGCTTTGCTCTAGTTGTAGCATCAACGATAAGCTCGTCTGTGTGGATGGTACCGTTTTTGACAGCTTGCAACTGTCTAAATTAACTGAATTTGGAAGATGTTACAGAGACAAAGCCGGAATATTGACAAATTATTAATATACCGTAGTTTGAATTTCAAATAGAAAAAGACATAAAGTATCGGTTAGGCGTTCTTTTTTTTAAACCCGGTCAATAATATTTTTATATTCTATTTAGCGTCTAAATTATATAGTTTGTCTTCTATTTCGATTTCCTCAGATAACAAAGTCAATCAAGTGAGAGATAATACTGAGATTAGAAAATGGAGTACTCTTTATCACAACGGCGTTTGTTTTCCACCAGAATATGAATTCAAAGGCCTAGAATTCAAAATAAAAGGCGAAAAATTTCTGCTCAATAGAGAGCAAGAGGAATTAATTTATGCATGGGCCAAAAAAAAAGATACACACTATATTAATGACCCAGTATTTCAGATAAATTTTTTACTGGATTTTAAGAAACTTCTTCCTAGGAATGTTCAACAAACTCTAAATAGTATTGAAGAATTAGATTTTAAGGAATTTTATACAGCCGTAGATGCAGAAAGGATGAAAAAGGAAAGAGAAAAACAGGTCTGGAGAGAGCTGCCTAAAGAAGACAAGAAAAGGATTGCACAAGAAAAGAAGACTGAAAAAGAAAAATTAAAGAATTTTTACGGGAAGGCAATTGTGGACGGAATCGAAGTTGATGTAGCAAATTGGCTCGTTGAGCCCCCTGGCCTTTTTATGGGACGAGGCCAACATCCACTAAGGGGTAGATGGAAACCTAGAGTAAAGCCACAAGAAGTAATTCTAAATTTAGGAGAGGATGCAAATGTTCCCGAAGGACCATGGCAAAGAATTATTCACGACCATACATCAACATGGCTTGCCTCGTGGATTGAAACGCTAACTGGAAAAAGAAAATATGTATGGCTTCATGATTCGTCTTTAATACGTCAGAATTACGATAAGGCAAAGTACGATAAAGCTTTGAATCTAGAAAAATTCATAGAGAAGATTGAAAGAGAAATCATTCGTAGAATGGGATCGAAGGATCTCAATCAACGCAAAGTTTCGACTGTTTGTTATCTCATTATGAAAATGGCCATGAGAGTGGGTGACGAAAAGGATCCTGACGAAGCTGACACAGTTGGCGCTAGTACCCTTAGAAAGGAACATTTAAAGTTTGGAATTGACTCTGGAGGAAAGAAATTTTTAGAATTCAGTTTCCTTGGAAAAGATAGTGTCCCCTGGAAAAAATCAATTTCTATTGATTCTCCCGATAAATTAGTTCTTTATGAAAACTTGCAATTATTTTTGAAACACAAAAAGGACTCGGATCCTATTTTTGATAACATAAATTCGATGAGGGTTAATTCATTCCTAAGAAATATTGATCCAAAAAATGTACCGGGTCTTACAGCAAAAGTATTTAGGACTTATATTGCAACTAATGTAGTCAAACAATCTTTACGCAACCCTCCAATCAAATTGAATAAGAATTCCTCAGAATTTGAAAAAGCTTATGTTGCTAAATATGCCAACTTGCAAGCAGCCATAACTTGTAATCATAAAAAAGGAGTGGACCCTAAAAATCCAAATGCAATCATGGCAAATCAAAAGTTTGAAGAATCTATAGGAAAGAAGATTTCCACTATAAATGCAATTAAAGCCGATTTAAAGGCCAAGAAATGGAAGACCGAAAATCAAAGAAAAAGATTAATCGAAAGAATCGAAAAATTAGAATATCAATTAAAATTGCAAAAAGATACTAGGGAGTACAATTTAGGTACTTCGTTACGAAATTATATTGACCCCAGAGTGTATAAATCCTGGATGAACCATGTCGATCTGGAATGGAAAAAATTGTATACTAGTACACTTCAGAGAAAGTTTTTGTGGGTAGAATCGGTTAGTAAAAAAGATCTACAATCGAATTTTAGTATTTAACAAATCTTTAAAATCAGTAGAAATTGGACAATAGAACACCACGCCTAAGGATCAAGGGTATCTTAAACAACAGGAACAATGAAATTTTATTTATTAAAGAGATTGAAAAGGATCTTAATCAAATAATAAAACTCCCCGATGTGATTATTAGGTATGGTGAAACGCCTGAATCCGCCCTAAAGAGGGGATTATTAGAAATGACAGATATCGAAGTTGAACCATTGTCATTATTAGGAATATATTCGAAGATGGAATTGAATAAAGGTGACATCAACCATGTAATAACTATAGTATTTACTTGCCTTATTTTGGATGTCAGAAATCTAGTCGATCAAGCAAATAGTCTTTGGTTAAACAAGTTTAAACAAATTAGAATGCCCATAATTGAAGAGGACAAAAGAATCTTAAGAGATTATGCCTTGTGGCGCATAGATAAATCAACATACTGGACTACTAAATTATTCTAATTAACGTTAATAACATTAAAGAGAAAAAGATCTCATAGTAGCAATGGCAGATTCAGTAAGTTTTATCGTGAAAGCAGAGGCATTGTCAGACTGAATTTTTGAGAGTCTTTCTAAAAAGTTTGTCTTGTCCTTACCTCTTTCAAACATTCCACCTGATTCCTTAATACACAATGGAAATCGTTGTATTTTAAGTCCCTTTGAAAACAAGTAATCTATAAATTTCAAATAGTTTTTTGTGTCTGAATATTCCCAATTTTTTTCTTCACAAAGCATAATCCACACATCGATTGAATTTTGAAAAAAAGCTTTATCCCGGAGCTCTTCTAGACTCACTATACTTTTTTAGGTTTAAAGGGAATTTAAATCTTAATTTGTCATTAACTTATCGTTGAGTTGGTATCTAGAGTTGAAATTTGGCCTGATTCCAAGAGGACTATAATCACCACTAGAACAGGAAAAGCAAAGTTCTTTCTTATCTAATCCAATTCCCCTGGCCAATGTTAAATTATCATTGTATAGAACGCTATCAGCACCAATTATTTCGGCGACTTTTTTGCCCACCAAATCCGAATTATTTTCGTCCCTGGCTACCTGGTAAGCAATAAGCTCATCTTGAGACGGAAAGTCGATACCTGCATAGCAAGGGTAGCTTATAGGAGGGTATGTAATGACCATGGATATTCTTTTTGCCCCAGCCTGTTTTACAGACTCAATTATGGCTCTTGAACTCGTGCCTCTTACAATGCTATCATCCACAATAATGACATGCTTATTTTCAATAATTTCTCTTATAGGCAAAATATTTTGATTGATTTCCTTCCTGTCCTTTGTAAGTGGTTCAATGAAACTCCTCATTGAACCCTTCTTGCTATACCTATCTTTCAGAAGACCTTCTTCAAACGGAACTCCCAATTTGAGTGCATACCCGAGCGCTGCAGGTCGAGAGGAGTCTGGAACTGGTATGACGACGTCTGCGTCAGAAATAGGAAATTTTTTCGCTAGATATTCACCAATTTTTTTTCTGGCTAGGTAAATGTTAATTCCTTCCATAATAGAACTAGGATGAGCAAAATAAGTAAATTCAAATGCACAATGTGCATGAACTGCAGATTCGGAGAATCTTTCAGAGGTTATTCCATCCTTATCAATTCGAATTAACTCTCCTGGCTCAATATCTCGCACCAATACCGCCCCAATGGACGAAAATGCACAAGATTCTGATGCGATGACGTATGTATGTGTATCTCTGTGATAACCTAAAACTAGCGGTCTGAATCCTTTAGGATCACGAGCCGCATACATCGTATTTGAATCTGATAGAAAGGTGAAGCAATATGAACCCACCATTTCATTCTTTAGAATAGACATTGCGGTTTTCATGTCATCTTTTTTTTTCAAGATACTTACCAACCGCTGTGCTGCTATCAAAGTATCGGTCATATTCTGAGGCGTAAATGTACATCCCCCGACCATATTTGACAATTGTTCAGCATTAGAAATGGTACCATTATGAGCAATGCAAAGGTCCCTAACTTTAAGTGGTTGAGCGTTTTCCAGCGAACTAGAACCAAATGTTGAGTATCTCACATGTCCAATTCCGATATTTGAAGCATACTTGGTTATAACCTTCTCAAATTCATGTGCAGATCTTGCCACCAAACCTGTTTTCTTGTATGGTTGCTTTCTCGGTATAGCAAGTCCCCAAGATTCCTGACCTCTGTGCTGTAAAGATCTTAAGCAGTCAATCAAATATGGGATAACGTTTGAGCCATCAAGGGAGTAGATGCCCACCACACCACAATTTTCATGAACCATGAGAAAACTATACTTCGTTTATCTTTCTTTTTAAGATTTCATTTTATTCCACAAGTATGCCTTATGTATGGAGAGATATTATTCTGTATTCTTAAACTTGCTTCCCAAGCTTGATTCATAGATTTTCGAGAATTCTTCCAAATGTGAATTGAAAATAATTCTCTTATTGTCTTTAAGGATACAGCGCTTTGCTTTCGTAGTAGATCCTATTTTCGAATATGACACGTTAGAGTTTGACAAAAGTTCATTAACTCTTTTAGGATTTTTTGTTGTGAAAATGAAACGATCATGACTTTCGGAAAAAATCAAGTAATCAAGCCGCGAACATGAATGAGGAATCAGACTAGTCTGTACATTAAATCCAAGATTAGACTGTATTGCCATTTCAATTAGGGTTACTATCAATCCACCCTTGGAACAATCATGAATAGATTCTATCAAGTTGTCTTTCTGCAAATCATAGACGGCTTCAATAGTTTCTTTTACCTCATTTAGATTAACTTGTGGTACCTTCCCTCCGACGATATTTAGGCATTCTTCAAAATATTCTGAGCCGCCCATTTCATCTTTGGTTCTCCCCAAAATGAAAATAGACTCCTCAAAACCATATTTCTGATAAGTCAATTTTTTCTTTGAATTTACGATTCCAAGCATTCCAATGACTGGAGATGGTTTAATTGAGCCACCAATTGTCTCATTGTACAAGCTCACTTTACCTCCTACCACAGGTATACTCATAAAAGTACAAAATTCTCGTATAGCATGGATTGATTGCAAAAAGGTCCAAAAAATTTCTTCATTCTCTGGATTTCCAAATTGTAAATGATCTACAACTCCTAATGGGTTTGCCCCAACACAAGTTATATTCCTCAATGCCTCAACAAGGCAGCCTAATGTTCCATGATAAGGATCTAAATAACAGTGTTTAGAATTGCCATCTAAGGTAAAGGCGAGATATTTATCCTCAGACAGTTTAATTACGGAGCTATCAGCAGCTCCTGGTTTGGCTACTGTTCTGACTCCTACTTCATGATCGAACTGCTGGTACACCCATTTCTTACTACATATTGATGGATTGGATAGCATCTTAAAAATGACATCAAGTAAGTTCTTTTGAATCTCTGGTTCCGAGAATTGTGCATGTAATTCCCTCAGATAAGCAGGTTCTTTTGATGGTCTATCTAAGAGCGGAGCATGAGCCACGAGGCTAGCAGGCATTTGAGCAACAATCTTGCCGGCACTGGATATCGATAAATTCTTGTCTTTGGTAACTCGGCCTATTACGGCAAAACGAACATTATGTTTTTCAAAAATTTCAACAAATCTGGACTTGTTTTCTTCATTCACAATATATAACATACGTTCCTGAGATTCAGATATCATAATTTGTGTATCACTCATGCCACCCTGCTTTAAGGGAACATTAGCCAATTCGACTTGAAAGCCTTTCATTAGATTATCTGCTGTTTCTGATAAACAACATGATAAACCACCTCCACCCAAATCCTTCATTGAACTAATGCAATTACTTTCCAATGCTTCCATTGTAGCTTCCAATAAGGTTTTTTCTAAGAATGGATCTGGGATTTGGACCGCAGATCTATTTTCCTCCTCAAGATTCTTAGAAGCAAACGAAGCTCCGTGAATTCCGTCAATACCTGTGGAATTTCCACCCAGTATGAGCCAATCTCCTGGTAGGGAATTATTGGGAACGAGGTTGTCTTTTTTGGCATAACCAACAGATGCTACATCAACCAAGCAATAATTATCAAATGAGGAGTCAAACTCGATCTCGCCTCCTACAGTGGGAATCCCAATGCAATTACCATATTCGGCAATCCCCTTTACTACGTTTTTTAGTAACCATCTATTCTTGTTCTTAAATTTTGATTTGTCATCTATTCTTCCAAACCGTAACGCATTGAATAAGGCAATTGGACGAGAACCCATTGAAATGATATCCCTAAGAACACCTCCTACACCCGTGGCTGCGCCACCAAAGGGTTCTACTGCTGATGGATGATTGTGACTTTCAATATGTACGGTAACTACATACCCATCACCGACATCTATTACACCAGCATCATATCCTGGACCGATTACTACATTATTACCTTTCGTTGGTAATGATTTAATATGCTTTTTTGAAGACTTGTAAGAGCAATGTTCAGACCACTCTGCCCCAACTATGTTTTGTTCAAGTTCATTTGGCTGTCGCCCTAACTTTTCAACAAGATATTTGTATTCATTTTTTTCAAGTATAGTCATATAATTCACTTGACACTTGAGACTATCTCAGGTAGTGTAGTAACGATTTGAATATCGTAATCGAATTTCCCAGAAACCCGGTAGGGACCAAATCGAGATCACTTCCCCTCTCAGGGTGAGGCATCATGCCCATTACGTTACCTTTTGTATTGCAGACAGCGGCTATATTTTCCATCGATCCATTGGGATTGCCATCGGTATATTGAATAACTACTTGATTATTCTGACGTATTAACTTTACAGATTCTGGCTCCACAACAAACTTCCCTTCGCCATGAGCTATAGGGATTGATAATATCTCTTTCTCTTTAAATAGGCATGTGAATGGAGTCTTGTTGTTTACAACTAACGTGTTTATCCACTTACATACGAACTTCAATGAATCATTGAGTATTAGTGCACCCGGTAAAAGTCCAGTCTCCACTAAAATTTGAAAACCATTACAAATTCCTAAAATAGGAACATTCTTCTCTGACATATCAACTATCTTATTCATAATTGGACTATGTGCGGCGATAGCGCCAGCACGCAGCCTATCACCATATGTGAAGCCACCGGGAATAATAATACTATCAAAATTTCCAACTGATGAATTATGCCAGATAAACTCTACATCGACATTCAATATATTCTTTAGAATATGGTGAACATCCCTATCACAATTACTACCGGGAAAAACTGTGATTCCTATTTTTGCCAACACTAATAATTTTAAATTTATTTAATAAATTCTTATTCCTAGAACTCGTTCAATCATTTATTGCTTTATTAATACCGCATTTACGATTCCATCCTGTCCTGGTCTTGACACAACTCGTGCTAGGCCTAATTCAGTCTCTAATATAGCGCCTTTAGAAATAACGCCTCTTCTTTCAAAATCCTTATTTGCAGGATTCTTTGTAACTCTCACAATCTTTACTTTAGTGGTTTTCTTTGAATCTTTATCACTTACGTTAGCATGGTCAGCGAATTTGAATGCGACCTTTATGCTATTGCCGCGCACTCTACGTACAACATTTTTTGTATCTCCCACTGTAGCTTCGTTTGGATATCTATCAATTTCATATTTTCGTCGAGTTCGATTAGGAATGATTCGCCCGCCGGTATATTTCCTTCCTGCTAAATTCTCGATAGATTTACGCACAAATAGGATTTATGCAAACGATAATTAAGTGTTTTTCTTTCCTCTATCCTCGGGCTGCAAAAGCAAACTCTTTTTAAGCATTTTGAGATCGCTAACACCAAAATAATTATTGAATTTGCCAGTTGTAGTATAAACCTTTATTCTGCCAGAACTCTTAAACTGGACAAATTCTTGTTCTTGGAGCTCTCTCAAGTGATAATATACTTTTGAGCCTCTTATTTCAAGCAGTCTCTTGGTTGTAACTGGCTGCTCATATGCTATATAAGATAAAGTTTTTAGTACAGAATTAGAAATTTGAGGCCTATTTGAAAATTTTTTGACTATTGGTGCATAACTAGGTTTGAGTTGAAATACATAACTGTTATCCTCCAGCTTTGCTATCTCTAGTGCTTTGAATGTAACTTTCGTCTTGTTTATCAATTCAACTAGTAGTCGTTTCACTCGTTCCTTGGAATCGGTTCCAGACGCATCAACAATTTCTTCAAGGCTAATTGGACGGCCCGCAGAGTACAAAGCGGCTTCAATTCTAGCCACAACTTCATCATTGGGTAATTTTGTCATAGAAAATAATCAAGTGTTATTTTTAGGGATTATAATGATAGTATCGGAGTTAAGGATATGGTTTTTTTCAGAAGCATTATTTGAAAATGTATCCTCAGATGGACCATTGTCTTCATATTCTGTGGCTTGAGTGATAATTTCAATCTTATTTTTCATACTCAAATACAGCATTGCAATAAAATATCGAGCTACTTCTAGTTCATCCATATCTTGTACTAAATCATTAAAAATTAGTTTGTCTCTTCCTAACAATTTTTCAATTAACTTTTTCTCAAAATCTTCTATTATTTTTTCAAACTTGATAAGATAGTCCTGGAAATCTACAGCTTGAACAGGTTCCAATCTGACTTGACTCTTTCTCGCTACTGGATTAGTCAAATCAGTGATCATATTTTCTAAAATAGAAAGCAAGTCCTCTAATGAAACAGGGTAAGCAATTTCCTGTCTAAAAGGTAATGTCAGATTTGAAATTTCAGGTATCGGTATTTTTTCTTCTAATCCCCCGGTTTTTTGAAATTCAGTAGATGAATTTCTATTTGCTATTTTCTCTAGCCTAAAAATTGACTCGACCTTGAGTCGATGAATGAGTGTTGATGTGAGTATGGCAACTCCGCAGAGCCTCAAATCCTTGTAGGTTGACGAAGTGAGAGTAGACAAAAGAATTTCCAAAAGTTTTACGATATCAATCTTCCAAACATCATCTCTTTCAATAAGTGAGGGGTTGAAAAGCAAATTGAGTGGAGGTTGAGAGATTTTTTTCTTGGTTGAAAAATTATGATCATCTTGAGAGACTACACTCATCTTAATGTAGAATACGTAGGGGTTAATTTATTACATTCTAAATCCTTAGTCCAAACTAGATAAGACAGTCGATTTGACAGATGACTACAGTGATAAATTTCCTTGAATGTTGGTTCCACAAAAGTAAATATAAAATCATATGTGATCTTAACTATGCATTACTGGTATGGATGCATAGATACTCCTTTTACCGAGTACCGAAATTACATATCAAAGTTTCGGTTGGTTACCGATGTAATTAATTTACGAAAGGATCAAGGAAATGAGATACCTGACAAATCTTGGATGTTATATTTGTTGGAGGTTTTCAATATCCAGAAACATCCAGTAGAACTAAATTTGATTTGCCAATTTGACGGCCAAAATTATTTTGAGGCAATTTT
Source organism: Candidatus Nitrosocosmicus sp. (assembly GCA_013114705.1). Classification (GTDB taxonomy): domain Archaea; phylum Thermoproteota; class Nitrososphaeria; order Nitrososphaerales; family Nitrososphaeraceae; genus Nitrosocosmicus. The sequence continues at coordinate 14,797 of QCWC01000024.1, forward strand.
CAGGGGATATAACCAGTATAGATTCAGAAAGGTATTACCACGAACAGGTGATTCATATTATAGAGAAATTACCCTGCATGAAAAAGAGTCTACCATTGTTTACTATCTTAAAGACCTTAATAAGGGCATCGAAGAAAAGTTCAGTTTACCAGTTAACAAAGAGTTGTTTGCTTTTCAATTTTATCAATGTTTCACTGGAATTGAATGGTGGAATAGAGTCGGACATCGACCCTACAGTATAAGATTTGAAGCACTTGTATCAAAGTTGATGTATGGATACAATGATAACACTGAAGATCCTGATTCCAAAGTATTCTTTCCTATTGGAACAATTTATGAAAATAAGGATGGCACAGCTAATTCATATCCTATTAACCTCAATTTTATGGATCGAATTGATGGATGCATTCGCTACATAGTCAAATAATAGATAATTTCTGATTATTTGATTTACCGATTAGGAATCATAAAGAAATTATCTAGCATTTTGAGATGACTAAATAGATCAGGATGTAATAATCGACACAATATTTCAATCCCAGTAATTATTCTTGGGCTAGGTTTGCTAAAGTATGAATCTGAATCGACCAAGTAGATCTGTCCATCCTTATATGCTCGTAGTGTCTTCCATCTAGGATCATCAAAACGTTCATACTCTTTTTCCGTCCTCTTCAAATCATATCCGCACGGAGCGATTATAATTTTATCTGGATTTAATTTTTCTAATTCTGAGAAAGTGATTTGCCTTGAATCCTCCCCGGCAGCAGCTCCCAGGGATAATCCATATGCTGTACGTACCATGTCAGGCACCCAATGTCCTGCCAAGTAATAGGGATTTAACCAGTCCAGACAAACAATTTTAGGAAAAGTGTCAGATTTTTCTTTTTTGAAAGCAGATTTCATTTCACCTTCGATAGAACTTAGTCTAATCTCTAAATCTTCAAGCAACTTAGTAGCATTATCCAAATTTCCTAATTCTTTGCCTATTATCACAATACTTTTAAGAATATCTTGGAGATTGGTTGGATTTAGGATCAAATTACTAGGGTTGTATCCTAATATGTTGCTACAGAGAGTAATTTCATTCTCAAATGGTGCGCAAACGGAGCATAGGTTTTGACTAATTATGATATCCGGTTGAATGTTTTTGATGAGTTGCTCATCGAGGACAAAAATAGGTTCATTTCTCAAAGAAAGCTCCTTTATCTTTTGGTCAATTTCAAGTCCAGAAAGGGATTCAAAATCAATTACTGGTTTGATAACTTTAGATTTTTGACGTGCTTCAAGTGGAAAAGTACATTCATGTGTAACACCATATACGAATCTACCTAACCCTATTTCAAAGAGAATTTCTGTGGCGCTCGGAAGAAACGAAATAATCCTATTATATTTATTCAAATGCTGTTATCCTCCTACATCAACCTCTTATTTTAGTTATAGAATCTATTTCAATGACAGCATTTGTAAAGAGTATACAATCCTTTAAAAAAATCGATTGTCACCTTTGAGTTTAATTTGCTAACCCCAGATGCCCTGTCAGAGAACGTATATGGAATTTCTTCGATCTTTATATTTTTGGATTTAACCAATATCTCTAGTAGTATCTTAAAGCCTGATGTGTTAAATTGCATTTTTCGGATTATGCTCCTCTTTACTATGAAAAAACCAGACATCGGGTCTGAGACATTTGACAATCCAAATATTAATTTAGATAAATTCGTAGCAAACTTGCTCAAAAATATCCTCTTTGAGGTCCAACCAACTATTCTGCCTCCTTTCACATATCTGGATGCAATTACAAGATCACTGTTAGATCTCCGAATCTCACTTACTAAGCGATTGATGTGGCTAGGAGAATGAGAAAAATCCGCATCCATAACTAGTATGTACTCGCTTATAGAAGATTTGAATCCCTCATAAATTGCAGAAATCAAACCCAACCTTTCATTTCTCTTTATTATTTTGATATAAAAGTGATTCTCCTTTTGGGGATAAATTAAATAATATTGATGTGATTGCAAACCTATATTCTGTCGAATCTTGTATACTTTAAATCCATCATCATCTGTAAAATCATTTAATAATGTTCCAACAGTGTCGTCAGGGGAGTTGTCATCAACAATAACGATTTCATAAGGTTCATTTTCGCGTGTTCCTGTCTTAATTTCTTTGATAAGCTTTATGATATTTTCAGCCTCGTTAAGTGTTGGAATAACTACAGAGAAAAGTGGTTGAGAATGGAGCTTCTCTATAAGATCATCCTGAGTTTTTCTACATATCACATTCTCGCTCATTTCAATTTCTCCCTAGATTAATATTTTTCATTTCCGATGACTGATATATATATAATTGTATGAATAGTCAGAATAACTGTGCTAGTTTCCCTCAAACTTAAAACTATTTAATATCTTCTCTATCGTATTTGACATGTCATCAAAGTCAACAATACTTGTGGAAAATGTTAAGATTACAGAGATAGAGTTTCCATTAAATAAATACTCCTTAACTTTTGTCTTACCGATATTAGAATCATAATTATAAAGCAACT
>QCWC01000264.1 GCA_013114705.1 Candidatus Nitrosocosmicus sp.
TCAAACTTAAAACAGGCAAATATAGCACTAAAAGATAGTACTTTTCTTGAACACTTTGGACATAAGATGCAGTCAAAAGTTGAATACTAATGGAGAGTGTAATCGGAAAAAGTACAAACGGTAGTACGCAACTAAAAAAGATGATCAATAAATTTAGTATACTCTTGTATTTGTTATTCATTATTAGAGGTGCTATGGTTCTTCCTATTCCATGCCATAGAGTAGTTAGATCATCAGCCCATAATGTGTAGACCATATTTTTTAATTTAACTAATCTCAGCTCATATCCTCTCTCTTTAATGATGATACCGAGTGCTTTATCTTCTTGTATTTCTTCGCGAACTGATTCAAATGTTCCTATATTTATTAGTACTTGTCGCTTAATGAGAAAGAAGCTGCCCATCAAATAAGCAATTTTTGATTTTGGATCGTTTACTTCAGCTACTGAACCAACGCCAAATAGTATGCCAAGGAGATCCCACATTGGATTTGTTATCTTTGACCAAAAATTGGTAAGTCTCTCTGAGGTAGGAATTCCAGTCAATACATCAAGTTTTTCTCTTTTCATATACAACACAGCTTGTAGTATTGTATCTCTTTTAGAGTAATATGTATCTGCATCGGTAAAAAGCAAAATTTCTCCTTTGCTTAAAAGGAATCCTTTTTGAGAAGCCCATGTCTTTCCTGTCCATTGATCAGGTTTATTCTTGAAAGTTATGATTCTAAGTCGATCCGCCGCTATAATTGAGGTAATAGAGGTATTTACCGTATTGTTGTTGTTGTTGTTGTTGCCATCAATGATATTTTTCAATATCTTTGATGTAGCATCAGTTGAATTATCATCAATAACAATAATTTCAAACTCCGGATAATCTTGTTTTAGCAAGGATAGTATGCAACGTTCAATGTATTTTTCCTCATTTCTTGCTGGAATTACTACGCTTACAAAGGGCAAATCATGATACTTGTTTGACAATGTACTTGCTAGCATGATTTTGTCATCATTCTTATGTTTACTAGATGATTCTTGTTTTTGAAACCTCTTGATGCCACGATTATTTATGATTGAATATGCCCAAGTTCCTTTTGATTTTAATTTATATCGATAAAACCATTTTTGTTTTTCAGATCTGATGACAGGTATAGAAAATTGTGCTCTATAAGATAGTCTGTATAAATAAGCACAAGCACAAATTGTCATCGAAAATAGCATATACATAATAATTATTTGTACATCCTGATGAAATTGAAAAGTTATAGTAGATAACATTTACATATTTATTTGTCTTAAAGTTTGTATAGTCACATTAGACCACCACTGGTTTCTTATGACCAATAGAGTATTCAGTAATGAGACATTCAATGCTGGACATATTGACCTGATTCCTCAAAAAGATAACAAAACATATTGCAATTCTCCGTGGGATCTTGTTAACCGCTAAAGGGTTTTTAGTTATTACAACGTATGTGCTTTTTGTCAATTAATTTAATCTCTTATAATAATAATACACAAACAATATGGAAGACGACATAATCAATAAAAAATTTTTATTGGTTGCACTATACACTCCCATTATATCTAATCTTTCAACTTTTGAAATCATTACTATTGAAGTTTACTTGTTCATGTATCAATTCACTTGTTATAGTTTTAGTTTCAAATATTGGCTTTTTCTTTAATACTATTTCTTCTTTGACAAAAGATCTTTTAGTGATGATAGGCTCTTCTCTTTCTAAAGCAATAATTATTTCAGTCACATTATTAGAATCGCCAGTAATACCAGCTTCTTGTTCTTCTTCTACTTTTATTGTTGAGAGAGTACTTTCTGATATAGTATCAGTTGCTTTATTTATATCCACGTTGACAGGTCTTTTAATTATAGTAACTTTATCATAGCTTAATTCGATTTCTTCACTTTTTGTTTTCTTTATAGGCTCTTTTATTACTTGCACATTTTCTTCTATAGTCTTTTTCGTTACTTCTAATTCCTCATCTATTATTGGAATGGTTGTCTGAACTTCATGTGACATGTCTGAGGCTTTAAATTCTGAATAACCTTCAAAAATAGTATCTTCAGTTTGTTCATAGCTTTTAAGATCACTTTCATTGATCCTTAAACTTAAGAACTCGCCATCATAACTTTCTATTGATGAAATTGGTAGATGATACTTTTTCTTATTTATTAGCCCTCTTTGAGTAACTACAAATGTATCTCCTATCTCAATTACTTTTCCTAAATCTAGTCCATCAATCCCGACAGCTTCTTTATCTAAAGCGTCATCAAAATTAATATTATTTTTTGAATTTGAATTTATTGTCACTTTCTTGTCAGACACGACCTTTTTTGTATAACATATTATATATTATTATTAGATTCCAGTGATTTCTTCTTTGTTACCATCAGGGTATTTCACAGTAACTTTTTCATTTCTGACTTCTACATCCAACTTACGATTTTCAGAGATTTTGGATTTCTTTATGATTACTTCGCCTATCTTGACTATTTTCTTGTCTATAATTAATTGCTCTCCCCAAAGTGGAATTACTTGTTCTTCTTCCTCTTCCATATTATTCGAAACTTGTATTTGGTTCTTATCCGTCTCCTGGTCGGTGTATTTTTTTAGTGGTAATGCTGACTCAGCTTTATTTTCATGATTTAGCTCTTCGTTTCTCATGATTTTTATGTCTAAATCATTTGGATATTGTTTACTATCTTGGCCACTATTATTTGATTCATCATTTGCGTTCTTCTGTGGGTGAACCACTTCTGAAATTTTTTCCTTTATTTTTGAAAAAACCTCTATCAATTCATTATGAGAATACGAGTCAAGCTCACGTCCGTTGATAAATATCTCCTCATGTTTTGTCGGAATTTCAATTTTGCTTGTTGAATTGATCCATTTTTTTTCTAAATGCAATTGAGTCTTTGTAACTTCTTTGCTAATGCTGAAATCTTCTTCATATACAGGGATTTTCTCTATTATTTCCTCTTTTTGCTGTAATGGGGTATTAATGGAAGGAACATTATCTAGATTTGATGGAATTTCACTACTGGAAGGGATTTTTGAATTATCAGTCACAAATATATTATTACATTATTATTTATAATATTGTATATTTGGGTGATCGAGGGCGACACCGTTCCCGACTTCCAGCGTGCGATGAACTCGCTCAGGATCTCGG
>QCWC01000265.1 GCA_013114705.1 Candidatus Nitrosocosmicus sp.
CAATGAATACTAATAATACCACTATCCAATAATAATATGAATTTCTAGATTCTGTTACTATCTATAATATATTTGTTTTAAGGATCAGATACGAAGATCAAGTAGGTTTGATACGTTCGAAATGTAGAATATTTGTCTTTTAATCCTAGGATGTATGACATTCTTTTGAGGTACATCTAGACAGCATATTTGAATCGAATTTGGACGTATGTGAATAAGGTACCTTCTGACCAATAGGACATCGAAAGTTGAAAGTAAAAAAGGATATTTCGTCAAAACAATATTTATGAAGATGAGAAGTAACCAAAATTCACTCCATTACCATAATACTTAATAATTTGACACAAATTTTCATATTAACAGAATGAGCAACAACAATAACAGTAATCACACAGAAGTATTGAAAAAATCGATCGAAAAATGGAATTCACAGGACCTTGAAGGTTACATGCAGTTATATCATCCAAATATCGACGCAAAGGGTTTTCCAGGGGTCCAGCCAGGAATAGACAGTTTAAAGAATTTTTACCAAGCATTCTGGTCAGCAGTTCCTGCTTCTCAAATAATAATTGACGATGTGATTGAAAAAGATGACAAACTTGTATGCAGATTTACAGTAAAAGGAAACCATTCAGGGACTCTTATGGGAATTCCCCCAAGCAATAAAGATGTGCAAATTGAAGGTATTACAATAATGCAGTTTGATGAGAACAACAAGTGCACCAAGCGCTGGAATCAGGCTGATTTTTTGGGATTGATGCATCAGATAGGAGCAATAAAACAGTAACGCACCGAATAATTTGATTTTGTTGTTATCATCTTTATTGAGTGAGTTGCTACCTTAATTGAATTAATCATGGTAGGAGAATTTATTAATATATTAGATAATTTTAGATTTTTTGCTCAGTGGTTACTCAAATCTTCAAAAACACAAAGATTTAGACCTGATATCTAATACCAGGTTCGAGTACCTACGACTCGTATTTAAACTGACATACCTCATCAATTGGATGTGTGGTATATCTATACTATAATTAATATGCGTTTATTACTTCACGTTATAACAACTAAGAAATAGAGGTTATGTAATTATGAAGTAAAATGTGTCTTGAAGATCATTTACAGAAGCAAAACATTTTCTTAGCATAAAATGAAGTAATGATTAAACCTTTGTCATTAATTGTCACAGGAAGTATTGTTAGTTTGTTTGGTTGCCGGTTTGATTAGAAGGCATAGAATTTCCGATTAGTTGTTTTGCATGATCTATGTGATTCTTTGCAGCACTATAGTTTCCGTTATCTATCGCTTTCTTTGCGTCATCCAAAATCAAGTCTGCCTCAGGACAATCGAAACAAATTGTTGCATATGAGATCTGATAGATGTTGAATCCGAATATGCTAAATAGACTAAAAGCAATTAGCACAAAAGTACAAGATGTTTTATGTTTAAAATACATCGAATCTTTATTATCTTTTCAATTATAAAAGATTTCAATGATTAGGTAGATTGTTTTTAGCCTTTGGATAGGCAACCTCGTCTGTCAATAATTCTGATTACTAGAGGAGAGGTTACATATTCAAAAAGTGGATGAACGCATCCATGCAGGTTTGTTTACAATTGATTAGATTCGTAAATAAATTTGGTACGAGTGGATAGAATAAGGTTCAAATTCCCAACCGGAGTCTTAATATCATTACCATGTTAGGTATCATTTAGTTTGGGGGCGGGTGGATTAAGTTCCCCGTGATAGTATGGTTCTAATACATCATTCATTTTTCAAGTGATTTGTGTGTGTTATATGTAGGATTGAGGTATCTGTAAGGAATGGGCTATTGAATCAAAAGTTGACACATGTTTCTGAAACTGCTCTGATCCTGTAGTTAATTTTATTATTAGCATCTTTTCATCATCAATTGTACCAATTTCTTTAATACTTTGTAACCCTAATACAGTATCAAAGTAGGTAGCAATAAAAGAGTATGCAGTTTGGTTAGACAGATGTTCATTTGCAGATAGGGTAACAATTTTAAATTGTGAATAATCTGAAGAGTTGGAGTAGGCATTAATAGTATCATTAAGGTATCTTGTCAAATTCTCATTGTAGTCCAATGAAAGATTATCGACTAAAATATCCACTACAGAGTAATTTTTAGCCTCAGGCGAATAAGCAGAAAGTATGGGATATAAACTGCTACTGTTATAGAAAACTGTCCAATTTAAAGGGAGTTTCATGCTAAAGTTAATTTCATTGCTTTCGTAAATCAAAGAATTTGATTCCGAGTTTCTCATCATGGTGAATTTGTTACTAATTTCTTTTCCTTGAGGTAACGATTGAGCATTTACGGAAGTAATTGAAGTTTCAGTAAACGCCTTAGTGATCAAAGTTATATTCACGATTAGGAGAAACAATAATGCAAAAGATAGCCATTTGCAATGAATATTTGATTTATTTAATACCTTAAACAAATATTTTATATTAAGGAGGTTCAGAAATTGAAAAAACATTTGCAGCCAACTTAACAGTGCTATACATTAATACTTATGTGTTTTTGCTAACTAATTTGATTATCCTTGTTCAAGATATTTGGTTTTCGCCCCTAACCTGGTTTTCTTTTCAAACATATTTAAAGAAAACAATACTTTATTTTTTCGAAATATTTTTTCAAACCTAGAAAATCATGAATTCAAGTGTAAGAAGTCATCACATTCATAAATGCTTAAGCATTGAGTTTTGTCAAGCACATAAGTTTCCGATTCATTGCTTTGATCTTTAGAATTTCCTGTATGCAATATCGTGTAGTTTGGACGCGTGGGGATTAAGTTCCCAGTGATAGTAGGATTATATTGAAACTTATACATAGTGTAATCGAATCAAACAGAAATAAAGATCCAAGATGCCAAAATCCATTAAAGTTAATCCTGCTTGAGAATTGAAACCAATGGATGAGAATGCGAATACAAATTAGCAAATGCAGGCATTGGATCTTGGTATTGAGATCTGTTGGCGCATCTCAAGACCTTTATTGGCTTTCGCCAAAGCCTACATCCTTTTACAGAAGGAGTATACATATACGTAAAATTATGATATATTATTTTCTATAGAGGAATTTTTTACCTCTGTTTTTATAATTGTTTTTTTATCCTTTAGTATTGGTGACAATTTAAGGATAATATTTAATGC
>QCWC01000266.1 GCA_013114705.1 Candidatus Nitrosocosmicus sp.
AGCTTTAGTCAAACCAGAAGGAACTCCAGCTTTAGTCAAACCAGAAGGAACTCCAGCTTTAGTCAAACCAGAAGGAACTCCAGCTTTAGTCAAACCAGAAGGAACTCCAATGAATTCAACCACAACAAACTCAGATAATGTTGTTGACTATTACGCATTATGGGACCAATTACGTGATGCTTACCTTCAAACTATGAAAGAAGCAATCTCGTCATATTTTAGATTGCTTGATTTTTGGTCGCAGTATAATAGTCAAAAATAACGATCGTTATATCAGTTTGATTCGATCTTCATCAATTTGTTTATTAAGAGTATAAATCAAGTTCATTGTCAGAGTTAACAATCCTGTAGATCTGTTGTGATAAATCACTCGTATTTACATTCTTATTGATCAACAAAAACAAGATATGTTCTTTTACTGGTATTATCAATATTCTAAATGAACTGTACTCATAGCAAATGGAGTTTAAGTTACCAAATGAAGAGGAAAAGCCTTTTCTTAAATCAACTGCATATGCCGATTCAGAAATAATCAATTCGGCATTTCTTCCTTTTAAATACTTATCTAATGAATCTCTTTGACTACTGATATTTAAATGCCCAGATTTTTCAATGATCCCACTAAATAAAATATTATCATTTAAATCGAGTATGTTCTTTGTAAATTGCTCCGCCTTCATATAGTTACAATAATGTAATAAACATATAGCCTTTATGAATTTTCGATTTATTACTTCTATTTTTCAAATCTTTGTAACGAAATCATCATATAAGTCCAAAATACAGTATAACCATGGCTAACGATGCGTCATCATCTTCTACTTCTACAGACACCATTCCATATCCTACGTTGACTATTTTATACCTGCCATCAGAAGCAAAATTAGCAGTCGAAGAAATAAGTCAAAAATATAATAATATGACCGTCGAGGATTGTAAAGGTTTTTTTCATCAGGGCAAGGAAAGAGACTATAAGAAAATTACTATTTGGAGTCAAGGCATCGATAGTCTCTGGTTTAATGCGATTATTGCTCGCATCAAGGAATTATCAAATCTAGAATCTATTCCAATAGTTTCTGGTGGAATAATGTATTCTATATAGAGCTAATTTCACTCTATTAATTTGTGTATTCCTAGGAAAATAGATGTTGTATTAGGTACTTCAAGTGGAAAATCCGAAGGATTGTAGAGATAAATACTCGTCAAGGTGTGTGAATACAATAGATTCGACAAGTCATCGGGAATTATTGACTGATACATACACATACTTCCGGTCCCAGAAAAGTTGGACAAAATATTTATCTGTATTGGAAATAAGTTGTTATCCGAGGAGGAACCAACAATCTGTAATAATGGGTTGGTTGAATTACATGGGAGTTTAGCCAAAATATTTCCATTTGCAATTTTCAACGGCATTGAACTATACAATGGAATAATATCTTTCGAAGAGATGGTCATAGGGTATGGTAAGATTAACATCGGCTGTACATTGTCTACAAAGTTTTCATTAGTTGTACTATTCTTGCTAGTGGTGTTTAAACTTGGAATTAGTGTCTCATTAATAAATGGGGCAACAGTTGTAGTACTGTTAGGTATAAGGAAATTTAAATTGCTATCTAACGGCTGAGATACATTATTTTGGTTGTTGATTGTTTGATTCATAGTTGGATAGGAAATATTTCTCATGTCCTCTACAACCGAATCGAGTAGAGATGATCCCTTCAAAGAATCAATTATTGATAGCGCCTCATCGCTAGATGATTTTGCTTGATCAAAGTTATCTGGTGGTTGTTCCATTTGACCAAATGTGTTTACGCTAATTAATGGAAGTAAAATTAAACTCAACCCGATAATAGAAAAAAATCTCACATGAATAGGATTCAACACTGTAAAATAGCGGTAAAAAAATTTATTTAATTCTTTCTTTTGATGATGATGATGAATGTGAGGCTAAAATATTCTCTATCTCCAGTAGGTCTGATATTGGGGGAGTACAGGCAAAATCTTTACATATCAATACAAAATCACCACTTGGTTTATCTTTGATCATTGTTTTATTTCTAAATAGACTATATTTTTCAAGGTCTTGCAAAGTATTCCCTTCATACAAGACGGAAAATATGCTATTTGGGATAAACATTTTGTTCAATTCATCAGTCATTTTTGAATCATTGACATCATGAGAAAAGATGGTGATTTCTATTGGTTTTTTAATGTAAAGATAGCAAGACGATAACAACCAACCAAATCCAAAGGGGTTATCTAACGCTGCTGAGATCGACCCTTTTATCATTTTCTCTGCTTTGTCTATATAATCACTCTTTCCAACTATGTGATACAAACGAATTAAATTGGATACGAAAACCGAATTCCCACTAGGAGTTGCAAGGTCGTATAGTATTTTAGTTCTCAGGAGTAGAGATTCATGCAGGTCGGAGGAATAGTAAAAGTTATTCTCTTCTACATCCCAGAAATGTTTTATTGCCCAATCAGCGTAATTACAAGCCAAGTCGATGTACTTTGAATCAGTCTTTACCTCAACAATGTCTAAAAGGGCGTTAACATAAAAAGAATAGTCATCTAAATAAGCAGGTATTTTAACTTCGCCTTTCTTGTAAATCCGATATAAAAATCCATTCTTTGATTTTAACTCTTTTTCTATGAATTCTATGGCCTTTACTGCAGCTTCTAGGTATTTTGCTTTTCCCGTTATTTTGAAACCTTTGACAAAGGCCGATATGGCCAAAGCATTCCATGATAAAATTGTCTTATCATCTTTTTGAGGTCTTACTCTTTTCTCTCTGACATCAAAAAGTTTTGCTGAATTCACATCTATTATTTTTTTAATCTCTTCTACGGTTAAACCATATTTTTTTGATAGTTGCTCAATTGAATACCTTACATTGAGTATGTTTTTTCCCTCAAAATTTCCCATTTCAGTAACACCAAAATATTCACAAAATATATCTTGATGTAGTGGAATTTTGATCTCTGAAATTATTTCTCTTTTTGACCAAACATAAAATTTCCCCTCTTCGCCATCGGAATCTGCATCTTCGGCCGAATAGAAAACCCCTTTATCATTGGTAAGCTCTCGCAATATGTAATCTAGTGTTTTTTCAACAGTGTCTCTAAATATTTCGTCTTTGGTAATTTGATACA
>QCWC01000267.1 GCA_013114705.1 Candidatus Nitrosocosmicus sp.
AAACTACTCACTTTCGACAAGTTTGTTTGGAGTTTATGCACGATTTGAGACATAATGTTCTGATATTATTCATCCTAATCCATATGAAATATTGGAAAACATTTGAAAAATTACGTTAAGTTAACAGCGCCATCGAAAGTATATTGTATGTATAAATTATTAGTATCCCAAATGTAAATACCCTGATATTACAAACCATATAGATTTGTTATATCAGTGGTTAGTGGATTTAAAAAAAATTCGAGACGGTTTATTTCAAATGTTTTCTCTAAGGTTAGATAAGTCCATGGAAATATGATTCAAGAGAAAATAGATTTAATAATACGTGATCAACTTAAAGACGTTTTGATCTAAGTTAATTATTATATCATTCCTATATCAAGTATTAAGTAGTTTGAGCTCGGGAAATTAGTGACGTTTTCGACCATGTTGGAGAGCTCATGAATGAAATCAAAATGAAAATTAGAAGTTTTCCTATTTTAAAGATTATATTTTTATTGCTTACTTGAACTGCTAAATGCAAGTTGCCTCCATAATTGATACTGTAGAAAAGAGTTGCAACTAGATTTTTTTTGTTAATAGATGGTGCGACCTGTCAATGAATCCGATCTTACTATAGAATTCATATGTATCAAGGTTTGCAGTAACTACCTCCAAATGAATCGCCTTGATCTTAAATGGTTTTGTATTCTGCAGGACTAATTCGATGGCTTTCTTACCAAGCCCTTTCCCTCTCATTGTTTCAACAATAAAGAACTCATCAATAAACGCATCTCGACTGTGAAATTCTAAAAATTATCCAAAAGTTAGTATGATATACCCGATATTTTTGTTTTTGGCATGATTCGCATCAATTAGATCAAAACCAAACCTTCCTAGCAGGGACTTCTTAATCAAATCTTCCAGAGACTCCCTTACTAGACCAGCATCAAAATCATGTCCATCATATTTATAATAAGATTTTACAAGTTCCATGAGAGTGTCAAGATCTTGTGAGCCGGGTTCAACTAAATATAAGCTTGACAAGTAATTTTTAGTTTATCTGATATACAAATATATTATATCTTAAACAGTTACTGGAAGTACTATCTTTGCTTAAAATTTTGTTCCATATTGAGAGATTATATACTTGGTGTTAAAAGCATACCAAAAGTAATAATAATATCTTTGTAAATCATAAACATACTGAAAAATCAAAAAAAGAAAGGTTTTGGACTTAACTTTGGGCTGCTGCGTTACTACCACTGTTTGTTTGGCTTTGAACGTTTACATTGTTGCCAGAGCCGATTGTGTCTCCACCGGATACTACCTGGCTGTTTTGTTCGCTTGATTGTGATTGGCTGATGCTTTGTTCTGCGGAGTTGCCACCTTTTCCATTGCCACCTTGTTGTGCTAATGCGTTGTTACCAGAGTTTTCTTGATTCTGGACGTTTACATTGTTGCCAGAGCCGATTGTGTCTCCGCCAGATACTACCTGGCTGTTTTGTTCGCTTGATTGTGATTGGCTGATGCTTTGTTCTGCGGAGTTGCCACCTTTTCCATTGCCACCTTGTTGTGCTAATGCGTTGTTACCAGTATTCTTTTGATTTTGGAAGCTAAGGTTATTGCATGATACGAATGTTCCACTTCCAGATACACACAAGGCATTCTGTACCGAGGCTTGTGACTGCTCTATTGCTTGTTGAGCTACGTTACCATTTTTTTTTCTTGGTTGCAAATGCATCATCCATAGCCATTATCGGGCTGGTAATTAATGCCAAAGCGACCACTATTGCGATTGATGCGGCAAAGAGTTTGTTTTTGTTTTTGTTGTGAATATTTTTTGTTTTATTCATATATTTGATATTTTAGAAAAAATATATGGCATTTTCTAACTAGGTGCAATACTCTAATATTCTAGCAGTTTTAGAATTAAATTGCAAAGTAAGAAGACAACAGTACAAAATGCTATCGTGTTACTTCTCATTGATTAAGGATGGTGGGTACTTGAGCTATACAGTAATCTAACATAATCATTTTAATAGAATATATAAAGGATGTGGAAAAGTATAAAGATTTTGGACTTGTTTAGATCATGTGTGCAAAGGCAAGTGTTCTGAGGAAAGATCCATCAATGCATCTACATTCATGAAACTAAACTCTAAATGCAGTGTTTGTCAAATAGCCTTTAACACAACCGAAATCAAATGTTATTGTTGTCATTCAAGACTAAGAAAAAGAAATTCACTGAGTAAAAGCGATTCATTAAAGACAATTCACATCATGGCTTCCAAGAAAAGATACTAGTAAGAAAAAGTCAATAAATCAGGTTATGAATATCCCACTGCCAAGTGTAAGGGAGAATCAAATTCCAGTCAATTTTTGATTATCTCGCACATATGCCTGTATGTATTACCCGGGAGATGTCTTCAATACACACGACAGACTAATTAGATCCAGGCGAGTGCATGGAGGAGGTTTCAATTCCCGTTGTTATACTATCACTCCTAAACATAGTATCAACCATTTGGGTATATAGAAATAGAATTCAAGATCGAATAGGATCTAATAAATGAATATCATGACCGATGTGGACAGTAGGTTATTGAATAATTTGATTAAACACAACAAAAAACATTACTAGGTAGTATTAGCCTTTGCATATTTCAATTAGAAGAAACAAAAAAATATGTTTTAGAATTTAGTAATCTTTTACTTCTTCTTTAAATTTTTCTTTGTTGTATTCTGTACCCGTATCTTTATCTGGGTCCTTTATCTTGTTTGCCATGGCCTTCGCACCTGCTTTAATTTTGTCTCCTGCTTCGTCTAACGTGCTTTCTGTATCATTAGCGGCATCACTAACATCATCTTGAAGATCATCTTTTCTATTGAGTGGTTCTTCTGACATTGTAATTGTTAGTTTAACAATCTTTATATCCTGTATCCATAAATTTTCTAATTTATCAGAATATAATTGCTATTGATAATTGAATATGAAATTATCAATTTTTTTGAATTAACCCAGGTCCCTAATACATATTCCTTTGTCCTTTTTTTGTACTTGGCCAGCAGCCGGTTGTACTTCTCCACCCGATCCGAGCGGCTGGCCGAGCCGGTCTTGATCTGACCGCAGGCGGTGGCCACGGCGAGATCGGCGATGGTGGTGTCGGCCG
>QCWC01000268.1 GCA_013114705.1 Candidatus Nitrosocosmicus sp.
TTCACGATTGATATTGGATTTATTACTACTTTTCAATCAATCTGTCAATGTTAATTCCCAATAGGAAATCTAAGGAAAAACATGATGATAAAGTAATAGCCTGCAAGAGCAACTGCTTGGATCAATACTTATAAACTTCGAGCTTACCAATTCGTAAACTACTCTTTAAGAAATGAGAACAAGTTCCAATTTGATTGTTAATTAATCAATCCTAAATAAACAACTTATTCGAATATTTGTGGTATATGGTCATCAGTACTAGTAGTAGTTATGTTATTATTATTGTTTGATTCACCATTTTTTCGTATTCAGTAATATCCTACTCTTTATTATTTTCTTCGCGTTGGTTTCCATTCCCTGCAAAGACAAACAGGAAACGATAGACGAATAAAGTTAATCTATCTGTAAGTTTCATATTATTGATTAGCAATTATTGATCTTTAAAAATATTTCAATTACGAATGCAAATTACACAAAAGCATAGATTGAGGTACTGAAATTTGTTTGGATATAGAGTTTATAGGATTTACTACAGAATTGGATATAAAACTTGATTTATTTCGTTAAAAAATATAGGTATGTTTTGAAATTAAAGTAGTATGGTAATAGCCAAGATTAGATTTTATGGGTTGGCTTTAATAATTACATGAATTCTATTTGCTTCAGTTTTCCATGCAACAGATGTCAAAGCTACCATATTATCTGACATAGACGAGCCTACAGGAAACGCATATGAGGATGTATATATTGCTGAAGAAAAAAATGACACAGTTATTTCGGGACTGAATCAAACCCTGCATACTAATAATAATAATAATAATACCACAACTAAATAATACTTGCAGACGTTTTAGTTCCTGATACCATCTATAATATATCTTAATTTTAAGAATAAGATAATGAATTGGATCTAGTTTAGGTTGCTAGTAGGAAAGATTAACAAAATTTCAGATATTCAATCTAATTACATAACTTTTAGCAGATCTTGTAAGAATCAAAAATGTTTCGCTCAAAGTGTTCCCATAGTAGATGATTACGTGCAAACTTGTAGACCTTTAATCGTTTTTTGTGTAATTTGTTTAGATCTTCGAACAGTTCACCCAATTTGGCTACTAGATCAGAATAATTTTCAAATTGCATACAGTGTTCCTGAAGTGTTTCAGTAATAGATTTTAAACCGAGTGTATTTAAGACGAATAGCCCTGCATGTGCATATTCATATGCTTTATTGGGGCTGCTATACTGATGAAACCAATGTTTCCTGAAAGGTATTAGACCTATCGAATGATTTTGCATTTCCTGATACATTTGTTCCTTATTCAAATATCCTCTAAAAATTACCTTTTTGGAAGAATTGTCACTCCAGCCTAAGACAAACAATTGTCCAATATTTGAATTTTCAAAAATGCTAAATAGACCATCGATATTTCGATGACTGACTGTAAATTGACCTTTTGACTCTACTCCAGCGTATACTGAACTAGTAGATTCATGATAGATAGGTTCAGGTATAGATTCCACCTCTTTAATCGTGGGGAAATTGGGCACTAGGTAAATTTTTTTGCCGATTTTAAGCAAATCCTCAACAATAGAGTTTGAAACTGTAATAGTAGGCTGTTCTTCCACCAATTCTTTTTCAGCCTTGGACCAAATTCTCGCAAATCTATTATTAATTTGTTTTCTAAAAAGATTTTGACTCAAATGCTTGAACTCATCATTTCCGCGTCTCTTATGGGATTCAAAAGTTTCTAACTGAGTCTTGGTATACATCGTCCAATATTCATGGTTGTCATACACGAGTGGATAATCATCGATTTCTTTGACAATAGCGGCAGAGAAAATATTGTGAGCATGGATTATGTCTGGTTTAACTTCTTTTATAACATCAATTACTTGCTTCTTAACCGAGTTCCAATAGAAAGGAAATTTATTTCTAGCTCTTGTGCTCCAGTTTACATTATATACTTTGTTAAATATTGATTTGTGATTGAATGGGTTATTGCCTCCAAAATAAACTTCATCGCCCCTTTTTTTAGAACTATATGCAGATTTTTCAACCCTCCAATCGGGTAATGAAGAATCAGACAAATGTAAAATTCTCATCTTGAGTTTATAGATAATTTTCTAGTTTGTGAAGAGAGTTATTGCAATAATTTCTTTTTCAATGAACCTTTGAAAATCAGGTTTAAAGTACTTTTTTAAAGTGTGGTCGCCTGTCCAGATTTTCATCAGACTGTGGTGCTGAAATGTTAATTTCATCCAAATCTTCCAGTTATTCCATTGTTCTTCATTCAATTTATCTTGCTGATATTTATCGAAGCATTCAGAAAATGTGTTTAATAGATGATAAGCAAATGCTTCATTAGAATTCATGTTGCTTAATACTTTTATTTTTTCATAGCTCTGCTGCATTACCATGTGATTATATCCGAAATAGCTCACTCCAAAGAAACCATAACCTTCTTGCGATGTCTCTTTGATCTTTAAGAACCCCAATTTGTTTGATAATTTAGACAATCTATTTACACTCCCCACGATTCTAAGATTACCATATACATGATTTTCACTCATCAATTGCTATATTCGCATTTTGAATGATTAATAGCATAAACAATTACCTAAATCAATTTTGTAAAATGTTATATTATATTTTTAGAAAATCCTTGCAGTTAACATTTGACAATTGCCATGAGAGAAGACATAGAAAATGTTTTCATAAATTATCATGTAAAATCAATATCTATGGACTATCGTTGTCCAAATACTATTGGACTTTAGCAACTATAATTTAGTTCATCCATACTAATGATTATTCTACTACAAGGTAAGAATTAACTATTGTTGTACTACATATGAAAGGCGATCTTTCGGACTCATGGTTGAATAAACGGAAATAGATAAAAAATCATAGAATTATAAATAAATAATTAGCTCTGTGCAGCTGCATTGCTACCAGAGTTTTCTTGGCTTTGAATGTTGATGTTGTTACCAGAGTCGATTGTGTCTCCACCAGATACTACTTGACTGTTTTGGCTAGAGGATTGTGATTGGCTAATGCTTTGTTCTGCAGAGTTTTCACCTTGACCAGTTTGTGCTAATGCATTGTTTCCGCTGTTAAACTGATGCTGGAAGTTTACAT
>QCWC01000269.1 GCA_013114705.1 Candidatus Nitrosocosmicus sp.
TTTTTATTATTTTTTGGGTAAATTTGCCTTTTCAAAGTATTATTCTGAGAATCTATGTGGAATAGAGTTTTTCGATATGTCCGATTGAGTCAATTATTTTGTGTTTAATTACAGCCATTCATGACAAAATGAATCTCAATCAATACGAATTCCACAAAAATTATATGGTTTTAGATAGTCGATGTGCCGTAAAAGTAAATCATTTAGTTCAAAACAGACCTGCTATCCTTTCTATGAGGTACTTGTCAGACAATCCTTCCAATTCTTATAGTATGAAGCTTCAATTTTGCTTGTCGAATCCAATCAAAAAAATCATCTGGCTATAGTTGCTTTAGTATTGTCCTTATTGTTTTCAATCAAACTCTTTAGTTCAAGTTGCATTCATATTTTTGCTATCTCAAAAAGTCCAATTATACACGATAACGATCTAAAAAGTTTATTTATGCTATTTTGACCTATATCAATTATGACTTCAGGTAAATATTTCAATAAGGGAGTAAAAGCATTGGATGAACCAAACGTTGGTTATGTTGTAAGAGAAACCCCTGACAAAATTATTGTTTTTGGAGAAAAAAATGAGAGATATGATATCCCTATTAAAGAAATTCAACAGGTGGGGGCTAACGTTTTGATCGGCTTAAAATTTGACGACTTGAACAAATACGCAGTATCTAGAAACGCACCACTGCCTGCAAGCAGAGAAGATCCTTGGGACGAAGGTGATAGAATGGTGGATTTAGCAACATATGAGGGAAAATATCCAAATACACTCTTTAATAAAGGCGTTAGAGCCAAAAACGAAGATCATGTCGGACATGTCATGAAAGAAACATCTGATAAGATAGTTATATTCGGAGAAAATAACAAAAGATTCGACGTACCTAAATCTGAAATTTATCAAGTAGGGATGAACGTAATTCTCAAGATCGATTTTCCTGAAATTTTTAATTATGAAGTTGAGAAAAGTGCACCATTGCCATCGGGAGAGCCAATAGAAACTGTCGAAGCAGACGCATATCCTGATGAATACCATGGACCAAAGTAGTGGCATTTCCTTAATTTTTTATTGATTCCATAGAAAATAGTTATTTTGTACAGAATTATCTGCATTACCCCAAAATTTGTAGATTTTATCTAAGAGTATAAATTCATACTGATTGTCACGCTGTCAGTAGACAATTATCTAGTCCACAAAATTTCGAAGTTATATAATCAACAATTGGACTCCTCAGTGAGTATGATTAAATCTAACCAAACACACACCAATTATGAATGTTAAAAGATAAGGTTGTTTTGATTACTGGTGCAAGCAGTGGGATAGGGTATTCTACAGCCAAATTGTTATCAAAGGGAGGTGCTAATATTGTAGCCGGTGCCAGAAGAACTGAAAAATTAGATGAACTTAAAAAGGAAATAGAAAACGAGAATGGAAGGATAACCACAACTTCACTGGATGTGACTAGAAAAGAGGATTGCAAAAGCTTCGCAGAATTAGCCCTCAAGGAATACGGTAGGATTGATGTACTTGTCAATAACGCAGGGTTAATGCCTTTAAGTTTCATAAAAAATTTGAAGTTAGACGAATGGGATAGGATGATTGATGTCAACTTTAAAGGCGTCTTGCATACCACCGCTGCCGTTCTTCCTAGTATGCTCTCAAACAAATCAGGACACATTGTAAATATTTCATCTGTGGCTGGAAGAATAGTATTCCCAGCAGGAAGTGTTTACTGTGCAACAAAATTTGCAATCACCGCTTTCAGTGAGGGACTAAGACAGGAATTAAGCCAAAGATCAAATATTAGAGTAACCTGTATCGAACCAGGTGTGGTAGCAACTGAGCTTACAAATACCATTACCGATGAATCTCTCAAATCATTCGTAGATTCCGTAAAAAACATGAAAGCACTAGAAGCTCAAGATATCGCTAATGCAATATTATATGCTATAGACTCTCCCCAGCATGTCAATGTAAACGAGATTCTGATCAGACCTGTGCAACAGGATAGATGAATCAACTTCCTAGGAAAATATTAAACAATCTTGACCAAAACAAAAATGTTTGACTCGAAGTGAAGCAATAGGTTGGTAACATCGTCTCTTTTCTCTTTATTTAGTGTCTTCTTTTGATCTATGTGAAATTGATTGGTTTTAGCTTGTTCCCACGATAATTATTAGAGTGCTTATTTTGTGACACTGTCTCCAATTATAGTATGTTTAACCATAATAGCAATCGTTCTATTTTTTTCAGCAGAGTTACAAGAAGGTTATGGTCTATCAAACAAATTAGGACTCCCGAGTAATTGGTCAACTCTAAAACTATTGATCAATGATAAAATATCTTTGTTCATATCGTTACCTGAAGATTGGAAAATAGAAAAAGAATCCCTTTATGATAATGTTGCAGATGCCATTACTATAGTACCTCCAAAAAATATGCCATCATTTATTCCAACAAGCAAGTTAATTGTTGGAATTGAAAAATTAGGCTCGGGCACTAGCATGTCTGAGTATACAAAATCAGCGATTGTTGATTTATCTTCTGAATTGAACAATTTTGAACTTATCGATTCATTTCCAATCAACATTTCGGCTAGCAGTGGGGAGCGTATTATTTTCACTCACAAAGTAAACGACCATACCATTAAGGTATTGCAAACGTGGTTAATAAATAACGAAATTGCATACATTATTACATTTGCCACTACCCCAGAGAGTTTCGGTTATTATAATCCAATTTTAAACAAGATTATTTCTTCCGTAACAATTGCATACAAGGAGATCGACGACAAATCAGTAAAACCATTGGAAAGAACTTTAGGCTACAAGTTATTTGAGTCTCCATTTGGATTTGAACTCTCTTATCCAGATGATTGGATTTTAAGCGAGGGTGAAAACCGTTTATCAATCATATCAAATCAAAGTGAAATGTCCGATCGCTATTTGGAGCGATTAGATATTTATTATAATGTTAGTAGCAGTGATAATTTGGTACCCAATTCTTCCCAGACTCAAGACGAAAAAATGAGAATCGAAGTACTCAATGAAATTAAATATTTGGTAAACAACCTGCAGAATCTAGACATAATTTCAATTAAGAATGTGAATGTAAGCAACAGCATTATGG
>QCWC01000270.1 GCA_013114705.1 Candidatus Nitrosocosmicus sp.
CAGAATGAAAGAGCCGATTGGGCATTTGAATTTCTTTCCTCAATCAATAATAATTAAAATTAATATTCATGCGAACCCTTAGTTCATTTTTAGGCTTTCAGTTCCATAACCTTGTACATGAATATCATGGAGATGATTAAAATTAGAAAACCCGCACCCAGTAAAGCATACTTTTCATTTATTTTAGTTGCAATAAAGGCTCTTGCTGTCAGGATTGCTCCAACTAATCCGAATAACAAGACCGTTATACCTATGAATGTTTCATAATTGTTTTGGACCGCTCGCGAGGGTAGAAATACTGCTTGATTGTAATTTTGACCCTCTAATACTGCATTTATCAAACCTGAGGTAAATGCAAAGTAAATTAGAATGTAAATACAGGCGACAATAAGTATGGGACTAATAACTTTAAGTTTCAATATGCTATTTGAATATAGAGGATTTATAAATTAAAACTTTGCCACTATCTTTGGAGCTTGGTGTGGACGCTAAAAATCTCGGTAGAATTATTGTACTGGAAGGTTTGGATAAGTCGGGAAAGACTACACAATCAAATTTATTATTTGATTATTTGAGTAAGAAAGAGCCAGGTAGTGCTGTATTGATGAGTTTCCCCGATTATTCTACACGAATAGGCAGTGAGATAAGGGCTTTCTTGGATGGTAAGGTAAGCTATAACAATGAAACGAAACATATGCTATTAGCGGCAAATAGATGGGAAAAGAAACAAGATATTGAAAAATTTCTCCATGAAGGGAAAACTGTAATTATGAATAGATACTACCAATCTAATCTCGCCTATGGACTAGCAAATGGTCTCCAAATGGATTGGCTTGAGAATCTTGAAAATGGGCTACCTAAAGAAGAAATTACTTTCATTTTAGATGTAATACCCGAAATATCTATTAAGCGTTTAACGAGCAATAATTTTGTTCCTGATGAATTTGAGCAAAATAGCGGATTCCTGAAGAGAGCAAGAAATGAGTATTTGAAACTGGCAAAAATATTTGACTGGAAGGTTATCCCTTCAGACGTACCAAAATCCCTCCTTTTTGATGATATTCTTAAAAGACTTGGAGAATAATCTTTTATTGTTAAGAGAGTCCTAAGGGGTTAAGACTAAGAAATGTCTCTACAATATATCGGCGAAATCACAGATCCGATTCATAAGATCATAAAATATACCCTGGTTGAAAGGGAAATAATCGATACTTCAATTTTTCAAAGATTAAGACGTATCAGGCAACTTGCTGGAGCACATTTAGTTTATCCTGGTGCTTTGCATTCCAGATTTGAACATTCAATTGGTTCAATGTTCTTGGCTGGGCTTGCAGGACAAACATTACTTGAAAAGGGATATCTTGCTGATTCTGACGTCATACAGCTTTTGAGATTATCTGCATTATTGCATGATATAGGACATGGTCCTTTTTCACATCTTTTTGAGGAGATATTGAAGGAAACCACATCATTTTCTCATGAAAAATTGGGAGAGAGAATCATTTTGGAGACAGCAATTGCCGATATCTTAACCAGTAATGGATATGATCCAAAAATGATATCTTCTCTAAGCTTTGGAAAACATAAAACTATTTTCTTGAATGAAATAATCTCTGGGGGACTCTCTGTAGATTTGATGGACTATTTACCTAGGGATAGTTATTTTTCGGGAACTGAGTACGGCAAAATTGATTACCATAGGATCATAAACTCGTTGGAAGTTACTTCATCTAGTAAATTAGGTATTAATAAATCTGCACTATATTCTTACGAGTCGATGTTGATATCAAGATATCAGATGTTCAAATCTGTTTATTTTCATAAAACTGTAAGATCTGGTGAAGTAATGCTGTTGAATGCAATGAAATATTTAAATAAATCTCTGAATTTGACTGATTTGGCCTCTTTAGATCACTTTTTTAGCTTACATGATGAAAACGTGCTAGAATTACTCTGCAATGTCAATAACCTAGTTCTAAATCCTCAAGAAAATGCGTATGTAAATTTGGCTAGAGCCTATAGAAATAGAGATTTACTTAAGTGTATTTATGAATATTTCTCTTTATCTAAGCAGAGGCGAGGAGGAATACGTGTGAATAAAAAAGATAGCTCTGATAGGGAATATCAAGAGACAGATTTGGAGCAAATATTTGAGAAACGAGTGACCAAATTAAAATCGATCGTAGAAAAATACCATAAAGTGGGTGAACAAGTATTTCTTGATATCTCTAGAGCGCCATCCATTCCGCTAGCGCCGAAGAAAGAAGAAGTCTCATCGATAATGGTTGTAGATAGAAAGGACGAATACGAAAAGTCGTTTGTTCAGATTCCTCTTATTCATGTAATTAGTGGTTACCTAGATATGATACGCGTATATACACAAAAGGAAAATAGAAAATTTTTTGAACAAATAATTAATGAACAAATTAGAGATTTCTAACGATTTTTATTATCTTTTCTCTAAGTGTCACATATTGGTTAAGCAGCGGATAGTAATAAAACTGAGCGGAAGCTTATTCGGATTCGATACTCAAGCAACGCAGTTAAAAGAATATGCGCAATTAATTAAAAAGATTGGTGAGCATTATCAACCCATAATTGTTACAGGCGGAGGAAAAATCGCGCGTTTTTATATTAATTTATCAAGAGAGCTGGGATTAGATGAAGCAGGACTCGACCTCACAGGCATTATGGTTTCGCACCTTAACGCCAGACTGCTTATTTCTGCACTGGGAGATCTTTGTTACCCGGCAACTCCCAAAAACTTGGAGGAAATATCTTTGGCTCTTGTTTCGGATAAGATAATAATAACAGGTGGTATTTACCCTGGCCAAAGTACCAACGCTACATCTGCGCTTATTGCAGAAAGGACTGGAGCGAAAAAGTTTTTCAATGCAACTGATGTTGAAGGGATTTATGATTCAGACCCCAGAACGAACCCCAAGGCAATGCTATTTGATTCGATAGATGTTAAAAGATGTATAGATATATTGAGAAATGAAAACTCAATGGCCGGTACCTATGACCTAATGGACTTGATCAGTTTAAAAGTAATTGAAAGATCGAGACTGCCGACTGTAGTTTTCAAATCTAGTGTCGAAAATATTGAAAAGGTTGTTTTA
>QCWC01000271.1 GCA_013114705.1 Candidatus Nitrosocosmicus sp.
ATACAGAAGAACTATAAACTACAACATGTGCGTAACTGATTGAATCTTTTTGTCAAATACCATAATAAGGAGGTGATTTATGCTTAGTTAACAGTTGTGTAAAAGATGGCCTATACCTTTGTGTAAACTAACAGTGTTCGTTTAGATACCACAACACCTTTAGCTAACCATTTTGGATTACCATCATTATGAGGGATACCTACCTCAGGTTGATTACTGATGATGAAAGAAACATGTTGTATGAAATGATGCAAGACGAGGATGATAAGGGATCAGGATACCGTGCCAAGATCATCCTGTTTAAAGATGAAGGATATACAGTTCCTGAGATAAGAAGAGCTACCAACCATCATGACGTCAACATAAGAAAATGGATACATCGATTCAATGAACAGGGTACCGAAGGAATTATGTCCAAAATACACACGCACATACCAATCAAGGTAACGTCAGAGATTGAGAAAAAGATTGTCGAGATCGCAACCAAGAATCCAAGAGAAGGTTATGGTCTGCCCTTCTCGACTTGGTCGTTACGTGTTCTTGCGGGATACATCTCCAAGGAGATAAACCTTGTAGACACTATAAGCCATACAGAGATTAGAAACATACTCCTAAAGCATGGTATCAGGTACAGACAGTCAAAAATCACATTGGGAAATAGCCAGGACCCACAATACCATTTGAAAAAAAGAGGATTGAAGATCTAAGGTATAACAACCTTCCACATAATTGTGTTCTACTCTACGAAGACGAGAAAGGACCTATAGTGGCAAAAACATATGGAGGTACCTCTTGGTCTTCTGTACAATCCAGGGTATCCAAGGCCCAGAAGATAAAAGGCATTCTAAATGTGTTTGGCGTTTATGATCATACCAACAATCAAATGTGGACACACAGTTACAAAAAGAAAACGGGAAAACAGTTCCTTGATTTTATCAAACGAGTGGATCAAAAATATGATTACAGCATAAAGCAAATTTTTCTAGTTCTAGATAACGTATCCATCCACAGATCCAATAAGGTAAAGCAAATGATGGCCAAATACCATCCAAGAATACAATTGGTATTTCTGCCAACGAGATCTCCTGAACTAAATCTAATAGAGGTTAGATGGTTGTGGTGGATGCACAGACAGGCTATAAACAATTCCATGTTTGAAAATGAACGGGATATCGGCGAGGCTGTATCTGACTGGACACGCTATTACAACAAAAAACATGGAATCAATGCAATCACAATCAGTTTACAGAAAGAAAGCATTGATGCATTTACATGACTGTTAACAGAGCCCAATACCAGATTAGAAAGTTTATTTCAATGATTTAAACAAAAATTGGCCAATATTATTTCATAGACGCTTGAACTTAATGTATGAAGATAAAAGAGTGAGTGTCACTTAAGACACAATAAATTAGATTACGTATGGTAAAATTTATTTATAAATAAATGGATATGGTGCGTGTGTAAATGTTCTATCAAATCAATATTTTTAGTTTAACACAAGATTAAGGTCAAGCAATTAAATGAAAATAATATGGCGAATAAATAAAGTAAAATTTGTCACTATTACAAACAAAAAAATTAGGTAGTTGACCTTTATTGAGTTAGAGAGCTGATATCTCCGTCTATTGTGTAGGTTATAACAAATGGTTTGCCTTCTATATTGTGAAATGCTAATGCATTACCGGCAAATACAAATGAACCTGCGCTAACTGGAGCATCAGTGAATTGTTTCATCAAAGATATTGCAACCTTGCCTTCACCAAATGGAGCGTTTAGTGGTTCACCTGTTTCAGTGGTGTTAGTGCCAACATTGTATGGATGTAACATTACTACTTCAACTGGTTGGCTAGCTGTAAAGGATGCTATACCAGAATAGATCTTACCATCATCTCTTGGTGGAGCAGCAATAACAATTTGATGCATTTCGTGACCTGGTAATGGATCTTGCATTGACTTTGTTGTATTTTGTACAACAAATGGAGTTGGTTGTTCTGTTTGTGCTGATGCTAGTTGTCCTGGAATTTGTGTGATCATTGCAATTACACTTAGCAATGCGATTGATGTTAATGTGATGACGATTTTATTCATCACATTTCTGATATTGGGATATATATTTAAACATTCGCAATAACATACAATAAGATAATGATAATAATATATTTATGTAAGGATACTAACCCAAAAAATTGGGTAGAGGATTGTTTTGTTATAGTTGTTTCAATAGGAAACAAATATCTTTTTGTAGATTACTAAATATGTAGCAATCTTGCGAGCATACAAAAAGTTAGAGATGTTTATTGAGTTGTTGATTGCGATTGACCTATTCCTTGAGTAGCTACGTTACTATTACCATTGGAATTACTATCATTGTCGTCAAATACAATGTTCTCAGCAGATTGTAGATCAGTCACACATACAGCTTCTAACTCATCATTGTCATTAAATTGTGGTGAAAGTTTAAAGGAAACTACATCTTCAACATCAGTTCCTGGGTCGATTGTCAAGTCATCATTAGTTAATGCATCAGTGCCTGAAAATGAAGCAGGAATTTGAGTTAGATCAGCATTGCTGTTTTTGATTTTTACTTGTCCGGGGGATTCAAATGTAATAGTTTCGACCTTTGGATCATTTCCACAAGCATCAGAGTTTTCTGCGAGTGTTACAAAGTGATTGTGCCAGACTGGATCGTCAGCATCTGATTGTTCTTCACTATCGAGTACACCTGAATGAGTGGTACTAACCACCACGGCGTTCAAACCTTCAGCTGTCAAGATACCATATCCAAATGCTCCACCACTACCGTCTGTTGGGATGTGACCATGTGTTTGGAGAAAAGCACTCATTTCATCAGAATCAGCATCGATGGTAGCTTCTCTTATATTTAAAAAGTCCTCATCATCTGAAGACGTGGATGCAAATGCAATACTTGCAGGTGATATTACCGTTACTAAAAGTAATGAGATAACAATATAGAATTGGTTATTCATATATGATTACAATATTTCTAAATATTTATGTGTTTTGTATTGAAACAACAATATTGAAAAGTATGAAAGATTGTAAATTAAACGCTATTGATTATCAATTCCATTAAGATATACTCTTAT
>QCWC01000025.1 GCA_013114705.1 Candidatus Nitrosocosmicus sp.
ACTTGTTCTTTTTCTTGAATTTGATAAAATGTTGTATAATTTCCCAGGTATTCTGCATATCTTATCAAGACTTTTAGTAATCCATTTTGATAGCTCTCAGAAGTATCTATGTTCTGAAGATATTCATAAAAGTCGTTAATTATTTGTCTATTGGTCTGATTTGTGACCTTGATTTCTATATTCTTAACGGTTGTGGTTAACTTAGCGGGCAATAATATACCTCCTTTTATCTAATCTCCTGTACAACGTTGAATTATTTGAACCCATGTGATTAACGGGCCCGGTGGGCTTCGATCCCATGACCTGCGGTTCCGAAGACCGCCGCGATATCCTGACTACGCTACGGACCCTCCTTTGCTGATGTATAAAATCAGGGCAGTTATATAATTTATTGTTGGGAGAATCTGTAAAGTTTTCAATATCGTGAAAATTTGTTGGAATAATTGCATTCGGGTTATTACTTACTCTACAGAATTCATGAGCTCCAATTAAGAATTCATACAAATTATTGATTTCAGTAGCAGATTTTCTACATATTTTAGCCTTACTGACTGCAACCGAGTTCTCAAAAACAAATATTTGTTCTATGGGAATTAACTCTGTCAATAGGTGAATATCTTTTTTCAAGATCTTTAACGAGATGATAAACCTACTTATCAATGGTTAAAATCGATTATGAGTTGTATCAAAATGAATTCTTATCTTCAATAAAAATGCAGGATTTAGTGTCAGTCAAATACCATTTCAAACTCTTGTTTAGAAGATAAAACCCCCATCCTACCATTTCACTGCCCTACTAAAACCCTTTCGAGTCACAATAATGGTTATATGTTAGCAAGATCGACAAATAAATGGCTTCAAGATTTACCCGATCTACTTTTTCGAGTCTTTGAATTGCAGACTTGAGATAGTAAATCACGAATCATTGTAATTGTAATTATTGACGTTAGAAGTAAATATAATTATGAGTATAAATAGCATGTTAACTCTAGTATCGTGTTAAAGGTGATTTGAGATGTTCGATATTCTAAACACAACAAGTGGAACTCTAGACAATACTTTATTACAATACTTGACGCGATATGATGAAAACGTTCTTTCAAATTTACAAAGCGAAGGAGATACAGGAGCTGATCATTACGACGATAACGTTCAAATTCGTACAGGTAATGAAAATACGAAATTTGTTAATAGTAAAGTACATACTCGACAGATCAAGCAACGAAAACAATCACGGTTTTTAATTGCAGAGTCTGAAAATGAATTGCGATATTTGTTTGAAACATATTTAGATCTCTTACGTGTTGATTCGGATATAGTGGAAAGTGGTAATAGAGCTCTGTCTACCTTTATTCAAAATAAAAACAAAGGAAAGGAGTATGACGCGGTTATTTTGGATACACATTTGGAAGGAAAAAAGGGATTGGACGTCGCAAAAGAAATACACCGAATGGACAACTCACAGAGGATTATTTTGGTAACCACTGATACGAAAGAGCAATTATCCAGAGATGAGTTACAAGCTGCAGCTATACGTGACAAGGATATTTTGGTAATGCCATTTGAACTTTCAAGCTTGTCCAAATTATTGATTAATGATTCTAACATTCGACCTTCAATTGAGTAATGTTCTTAAAAGTAGATTGGAAAACCCATGACATCTTGACATTAAATGAACTCGATACCAAAACTGAATACTGGATGTCCTAATATCCGATAAATGAGGACTTGTTTGGTTATACCAAAAATACTATTTCAGCTTTATCCAATCGATGACTGTGAATATATTATCATACCAACAAATATTCACTTTGGTATTATCTAAATTTCTGCCAGAGAGATTCTGCAGGACAACGCAATAAGTTAAACAGAAAGCCGTAATAACCTTTGAAATATGTAGAATGCAATTATCAAATAGGTTACAACGCCTTTTGCCTGATAATTTGAAACAGTAGGAAAATTATTAGAATCTGATATTCTTCCGATAAATCATGCGACAAGGCAAATATGGTCTCAAATAAGAAAAAACATTAAGAATTAATCTCAATGAGTTTGAGCCGTTAGTACATACTTTATTTGCTTTTACATGGTTTCATTCCCCATATTTGCTGTTTTAGAACTAGAAAGTAACCATGGTGAAACCTATCAACTGATACATACTGCTTATAAACCCCTCAGGATAGTTAAGAGTAACTTTAGCTCCCAATAAAGTTGACTTTGGGCCTTGCGTCACTAATTCCACAGTCGCCAAAGTTACAAGGCCCAAAAATTTTGCATCTAGTTTCTACAGCATGATAATAGATGTGAATTCATCGTCTGAAATCATTAAATCATGACGAGTTAATTTTTCTTACGGTCATTGTCAGTTAAAATATATCTAATTTCATTAGCAGATTCTACAGAATTAGTCAAATCTAACGAATCTTGTTTATAATTTTCATCTTAAACTGTCAGAGCTCGTATGTTCTTTGAAAGTTTTTATCGTGTCTAACATTTTCTTCCTACCTTGGTGAATCAAATCTCTAATTGCTTTATTTGAAAAGTTAGCATTTTTGGATACATTGGGTGTTTCAATTCGGTTTCTAGTGATCCTCATTACAGTATGAATCTCCGCTCCATAATTGTGGACCAGTTCTTTATACTCATTTTCTATCTGTTTGGATTGGAATGGATTTAATCCTTGTTTATCAGCCTTTGTATAAAAGTCAAAGTTGTTCAATTAACTGAATCTGTCTTGTCACAAGTTTGGTCATTTTGATATTGTGTTTTGTCTTGTCACTAAATACTATCTCCTTGGCTCTGTCCATCACTTCTATCATATTGGATGGCTGTTTGGAACTGTGAAATTTATGTACTTTATTGGTTCTCTTTATTTAAAGGCTGTATCCCTATGATTAGAAATAACTTTGACAGTTGAAAAAAATCGAATAGTTTAGACATATTCTTACAAAGCCAAGTCTATAATACAATAGGAATTAACTTCTTTAATTAGTTTACCTGCTTTTGGACTAATTACTATTTGTAAGGCTTAAAACATTACACTAATCGATACCATGGCTGTTCAACCAATCCTTTTTACCCAAGCAAAATTATGCTTTTTTTTATTAAATATGAATGACAACTTGATGTCCTTCCAAAGATTCAAAAACGCTATCGACTCGTGGTTTCTATTTACACTACCATAGGATATGGAATTTCGTACTAATGTGTTTTCACACTCTCTATGAATGTGGCAAACTATCTCTGTTGGATCGATACTATAAAAAAAATTTATGGGTTACGCGTGGCAGTATCATTTACGGTATAGGAACCTGTATATACATCATCCTGGGTACTGTGTGCCAGTATCCCACTTCCATTAAAATTAACAGATCCATTTGTTACATTTTTTAATAGTGTATTTGGTACATACTTCTTGTCTCCTACTTCCCAGATCTTTTTGGTTGCATTAGTTGGATCTTCTGTTACTTCTTCAAATGATATGACATCTGCAGGTTTAGAAAGATTGAATGTGACTGTCCCTGAATATGTCAAGCCGTCACTTGAATCTTGGAAGATTATGACTTGATGGGATTCATGTCCCTTTGCATTGTGTGCAATTGAGGTTTGATTTCCTTGCTGACCTACTTCTTTTTCTTCCTCTACCTCTACCTGACTTTGTTGCTGCTGCTGCTGCTGCTGCTGCTGCTGAGCTAATACTGTATTTACACTCTCTACAAATACTGTTTGACTAATAATGGCCAGTGTTAAGATCGTCAATCCTGCTATGAACAAACCATGACCTATCTCTTTATTGTCATTGTTTAGTTTAATATCCATTTTCATTCAACTTCTATCTTGGTAATTAATATATTTCGTTAGAAAAATTACTAAACTTGATATCTTCTAACAGGTACTGGATCTCTTTGTGCACCAAGGTTTTGCTATCTTCTTTTGTTGTACAATACTTGTCATACTGTCTCTTTTATTCAGATACTCGATCGGCTTAGATTCAATGCTACACTGATAAAGTTTGATGACCATATGAAACCATCTGGTAAAATCACAAAATGAAGAAAACACATACGTTTAAAAATAAGTTGACAAAATTTGCCCTTTCCTGTATATCATTATTTCTAATTATGCTTGGATTTATCTTTACCATGTATTGGTTCATGTGGGCTATCTATGTGGTGATTATGCTGTATGTGGGAATGATGATGATGGGCCTAGGTGGATTTCTTATGCTTTGGTTGTATATGAGCAAATCGTACTATTACAATAAACCTTAATAAATTTAAATCATTATAATTAATTGTATCACAGATATTCGAATAAAATGGTAGACATAGAAGTATATGTCAAAGATTTATACAAAAAAACACAAAGGTAAGGAACAGTACGAGGGCCTTTATTCTATCGGAAAAAAAGTTTATCAGGATAATGGGACCCTCTTTAACGAGGGCATTGCCCTGGACAGAGAGGCTTTAGAAGTCTTGAGGGCGAAAATCATGGCTATTTTAATACATGAAATACCAGCAATGAGAAATTTAAAAACTTCATAGAACAAGAATTTAGAAATCTCTAATTGCCAAGGTGTGTGGCAATGATTGAAACTTTCAGACTATTATAGTCTCTTTTACTGGGACTTTTC
The DNA here is from genome assembly GCA_013114705.1 of Candidatus Nitrosocosmicus sp. Taxonomy (GTDB): domain Archaea; phylum Thermoproteota; class Nitrososphaeria; order Nitrososphaerales; family Nitrososphaeraceae; genus Nitrosocosmicus. The sequence goes on from QCWC01000025.1 coordinate 4,634, forward strand.
ACATATTTTTTCTAAAACTTTATTGCTAATGTATTTCAAAAATAATCTTTCAATTAAATTTATTGAGATTTATGGCTTTTCTTAATATCTCGTGCGGTTGTCCAATTCATTTAAGATTACTCTTTTGCCATACAGCACATCCACATTTTTTGGATCGTTCTCTAATGCAAAGTCAAAGTATTTTATTGCCTCTGTATGGTTACCAGAAATACCCAGTGAGAACCCTTTTACAATTAATGCATTGGTATTAACAGGATCAATCTCAAGTGCTTTGTCAGCATACATAAGAGCACCTGTAAAGTTTCTTAGTTTGTACAGATAGTCTGCCTTTCCAGTTAATGCAAAGGTGTTGTTGTGATTTATCGAAAGAGCCTTATCCAAGAGGGTAATCGCTTTAGTTTGATTACCCAATTGATCTACGGCCAAAGCCTTTCCATAGAAGGCATTAGCATTGTTAGGATTAATCAAAATAGCACGGTCAAAGTATCTTATAGCTTCCTCCGGGTTACCCGAAATATCCAATGCAAAGCCAAGATTGTTTAATGTCAGGCTATTGTTTGGATCTGCTACTAGCGCTTTTTTAAAGTAATCTATTGCATATTGGTGATTTCCTAGTCCATAATGAGACACACCTTTATCAAATAAGGAACGGTTACTAGTACTATAATTTAGAGTCAATACCTTTTCGAAAATCCTTGTAGCCTCAGTATGGTTACCCGAATTAAACAAAATTACACCTTTGCTGGTTAGTGCATCCATGTTATCAGCATCAATATTCAAGATTTTGTCATAGATCTTGATGGCTTCTGTATGGTTACCAAAATTATCTATAGTCAAACCTTTGCCATGTAATGCTTCGGTATTATTAGGCTCTGTTGATAAAACCTCGTCAAAATATGTTAGAGCTTTAGCATAATTCCCAATATTATTCATATGCTTTCCTTGACTAATTAATTGACCAATTAAATCAGTATTATTGATAGAACTGGATTCATCTTGTCCAAATACAACCGAATAGGAAAAAAGTAAGTCATGAGAACTATTTGTAAAAAATGTTAAACTACTACCTAGCAGAATTGCCCACCCGAGCATATATACTCCCGAGGAAAGGAAAGATGTAAACTTGAACATCTTATTCATTAAGATATTATTTACGAACACTATATAAGATATTTATGTACCTATAAACCGGATACACGGGTTTTTCCTTTAGACCAAAAAATTTCCTATGGTAACTAATACCCTGAAAATTAAGAATCTTGTAAACTGCGCTTAATAATGCTTACAAGAATAGATCGCCAAAAATAAATTGAGTATAAAAGAACTAGACCAGGAGTATTCTCATTAGTGGTAAAACAACTCAGCACATCGAAGTGAACTGCTCATTTATGCGGTTGCGTGAAAGTTATTTGTAATCACCTTGACAAGAGTAGGCTAAGATGTGATGATAACAGCTCGGCTTTTTAGCCGATATACCTTTTGGTACATCACATCACATCATTGTAATTACCTATCATGCCTCTGGTAGTCTCCTTAAAAAAAGATAATGACTACGTCATTTTGCCTAGCCTAAAATGAAGGCGATTTAGTACCGCTTTATAGTCTCTTCTCTATATTTATTCCTCATTTTCCAGCCTCGAAATGACCTTGTTCTCAGTTTATAATTACAACATGGACAATATGCATTATCATTCCAGTTTATAAAAATTTCACAAGTACTACATCTTTTCTGTCCCTCCTCATATCTTGAGGGAACCTCAAAATTCCTTTTTGCCTTATATCGTACACATATTCCATTACAACTCATATAGATTAGAATCAGAAGAAATACCCTATGGTAGTAATAAATATGTACTTAATTAGTCTGCTCTAACCTATATTCCAGCCCAGGTCTTAACTTTTAGACCCGATTTCATTGAAGTGGTTATTTGTAATGATCCACGAGAGTTAATTGGCCTTGCTACCGCCACAGAACAAACCCTAATCAATTTAGTAATAATTTGTAGTTTTAAATATCCATTACTTGATGGACCGAAAGATATTCTGTACGAGCAGATATATCGCCATTAATTTTTTGCTACTATATCCGGAACTAAAAATACTTAGAAAGTTCTACCTTCTCATATGTACAGACGAATTGATAACAGAATAAGATCGTCTTCTTTTTAATCCTTTTTTTGAAACGATTGGTTAGATAGGAAAAATCTTGCAATGTTTTACATACCGCCTTGATAAATTTCTATATGGCTTTAATATTTCCCTGATCAGTCTGATTACTGTCTAAATCAATGCTAGGCAAGATGTCTGTTGTTATCTTTATAGAAACATTGGGCTAGTTTGCAGTCAAATATTAATCATGGTGAAATACGATTGTTAATACATGGTGTTTTTAAACTTGACAATGTAATAGCGTACACTCCTGTAGTATTTTCGTAAGGGTCTTGCATTTCTGGTTATTAGATCTACTCCTCCACTACCACCCAAGACACAAAGTTTTACAAGAATTTCTCACCATAACTATATGGGAGACCTTAATTATGGTACAATTTAAATTAAGTAATTCCAATGCAATTATTGCAAGCATATTTTTAGGAACAAAATCATATTAGTTTATTAGAACATATTTTGCAATAACTATTAGACACGAAACCGTGGGGATATTCCACTTTGTTTTAATTCATATACCAAAGCTTTGACATAAACTCGACTTATTCGCGGCTTGTACTGTTGGGACTTACGGTTCGTAAGTTAATAGACTAGTTTAGCCAAACTTGCATCCCACCTTATGTAATTTTATTGGTCAAACTGTGAACCCTGTCTCTTAAAAAGCGGTCGAAAAAAATAGTTGTGAGTCGCCGACGGCACTAATGACTATCGACTACGAAATCATAAAAAGAGTAACGGATCAGAATGATTACCTAATATTTCAGAATCGTACTATCATTTGATATATCATAGATGTTCAGAGAATAGGTTTATGTTTTCTGACTTGAGTTTTGCATTATATTTTTAGGTACTTGTTAATAGATCTATATGCTATTGTTTGAAATACTAAATGTTATGTAAAAGGATTAATGAAAGAGTTTGTTCAATTGAAGTTAAATTGGGGGCTTAAATATTACAAAACCAATACAACTAATTCTTCTTTATCTATTGATTCAAATTTCCATACAGGGCAAATATTGAAGTATATTTTTATTGGTTAAGAATACACAATATCCAATGAATAACCCGAATGTGAGTGAGACATTAAATAAATCTGCTGGTCAGGTGGCTCTTTTCTTGTATCGAGCACCTAAAGAAAATCATGATGCATTGGTAAAAGTAAACAGACATTCGCATGATTTTTTTATGAAACACGGCATACTAAAATTTGAAGTATACAATCTCAATACTCGAGAAGACATGATGGGATTCGTAAACTTGGCAAAAACCATTTCTGCGTCTGATAACGAGGATGTTTGGATGGAAATACAATACTATCGTGACGCTAACCATGTTCAGGAATTTATCAAGGCAATAGAGGGTGATAAAAGTGGGGATGAAATGTACAATGAGTTTATGAGACTTATTACTCCTGGATCTATTGTTACATTTGGAGATTTTGGTAAACTAGAAGAGATTTCCTAATTCCATCCAATTATCCAGAGACCTGTCCCTTGTTCGACAAACTTGCGTTTCAAATCTATTCTCCCGACAAACCATAGGATGAAGGACACGGGCTGATTCAGAGCCTAAATTCGTTAAACACGGGCATTTAATTTCAAAATTGCACAAATCTAATTTTGTTTGGGTCTGAAGTAACTATTTATTGTAACAATTTTAGATAAATGAATACTATAATCTTTTAGCAGATTAAAGTGTCATATTTAATAAATATTGACTTGATCTATCTCACTCAGAGGCAGAGCATAAAAAAGATCAAAATGATCGGTGGACATTCACAAAAATATGAATAGGGTCTACGAACAAGTTAGCTTTGACTTCCTCTAAGTTCTTGCCCCTAGGATAATGTCCATTAATGTCAAAATGGAATTGTACACATATCGTAGTTTTAACTAGTATGATTACCTTATTTCGAAACTCTTGTTGGATTAATTCTTGTGTATATGCATCACTGGTTTATGTTACAAACACTTTTCAATTTTACATGATTTGATTTGTCACATATCATTTATTCAATATTCAGTAGGTCAGCTCATCTTAGTATACTGTATCCTACTAGGTAATAATCTAAAATTTTGAATATACAGATTTTTCCTGTAGTATTATATACTGCAAAAATAATATAGGAAAATATTATATAGTTGCTATTTGCTGTATCTGAATGAAATGAATTGCCATTATAATGATGCAATTCACTATATTTCTGAAAAAAGGTCTACCTCAAAATCAAATAGAAACTTTGTAAACAAAATAGTTTGCTTCATGAATGGCTGCTTGACCAGACCTATCGCTAGATGTGTCCTTTGCTCAAAGTATTCTTGTTATGCTCATTTACAATTGTGATTACAGCTTCATTCTCATGAAATTGAAATTATAAACGGCGTATAGTCATCTTAAATATTGCATAATAGGTTCATGATTATTACTTTAAAGTTACTTGGTAATGGAAATTATTTGAAACCTGTGCACAATTAATGAATTATACGAATTGATTTAGTATTCAAAAGTCTAAAGTTTTGGACCTAATTTCTATCAAACTGGTAAACTGTTTCTGTTTTGTGGATATGCACTACACCGAATGTCTAGAGGTATAATTCTTGTGAAAGATTCAAATAGGAAAATGATATATATTCAATATCTTATTCATTAAAGACTGAATTAGTCAAAGTTATTGACATACTTATCTAGCTTATCCACTCTCTTGTACAAGCACGTAGCTATTTAAAAAAATGTGAAACAAGTAATAATCATTATTTATCAAAAAATGATTTTAATACTTTAAGAATCGAAAGATTATGGGTATGTAAACTATGTTGACTCTAAGAGTCTATTCTAGGTGAAACATGTTGCTTATTTATCCTGCTCAAATTATACCCGGAAGACTTGAAGACAAGGTCCTTTTACTTTTTTTGCCGTTTTTGTTTAGATTTTTACAATCTTTATTCTCGGGTTCTCTCTATACCATAAATAGTTCAAATAGACAAGACAGCTGAAAAAAGCCACATCCAAAAGCAAATTATCATTTCTAAAAAGTAAACAAGTACAAAAGGATTTTCTAGTATCTATCTAGAAAGAATTCTTATGTATGACATCTTGGCATTTCTTTTAACTTAGATGCTTATTTTGTCATTGTGAGTAAAAAATATGGGATTTTTGCAAAGTTCGCCCTGACTTTTTTCATATTAACAATAGGTTTTTTATCAACCATTTCTACACCGTCGTCTTATGCACAGAGCATAAACTTGCCAGACATCGCATCGCTAGATTATAACACTCAAAGCAATAACAATATAGACAAATTATACGACATGATCCCAAACTTAAACAAAAAAGATCCGTTTGAACAAAGTTCAGATATGTCTGTTGGTCCCAAAGATTCTCTTGAAAAAGATACCAAGTCGCCAGATTCTAAAGATGAAAATCATAACCAAGCTATAAATAGCAATTATCCATTCTATTCTGGTGATATATTAGATAATAATATCAATCCCAGTTTGAAAAGTGAGAATTCCAAAGAGTATACGTCTCCTGGTATCCTTTCCTCTATTTTGGACAAATTGCCTTATTCGGATGTGTTATCTGATTCCCACTCATCCACACCATCCTCCACTGGTTCTGAAGCAGAGATGGGTGAAGTAATTCCGGGGCAGTATATCGTGATTCTAAAAGGAGATTCTCTAAATTTACGTGAAATACTAACAGAGGTTTCAAAAAAAGTGAATATTGAGGGGACACAGATTTTGCATATTTACGAAGACGTGCTAAATGGATTTTCTCTTAAAGTTCCAAATGAAAGGATAATAGATGCACTGCATCAAAGTCCATTTGTAGATCATATAGAAAAAGATAAGGTAGTTAAAGCATTTGCCCAAACCCTACCGACCGGTATCAACAGAGTTGATGGGGATTTAAGTTCTACAAGGTCTGGTAATGGAGCCGGTTCTGTCAATGCTGATATTGCAATTTTGGATAGTGGGATTCATACAAGCCATTCTGATCTCAATGTATATCATCAAAAAACATTTGTTTCTGGTACGTCTTCTGGAAATGATGATAACGGTCATGGTACCCACGTTGCAGGGATAGCTGCTGCCAAAGATAATTCTATAGGAGTAGTAGGTATCGCTCCGGGAGCAAAGCTGTGGGCAATTAAGGTGTTGGATAGGAATGGTGCGGGAGCCTTATCTACCGTCATAAAAGGTATTGACTACATTAGACAATATGCAAGCCAAATAGAGGTCGCTAATCTTAGCCTTGGCTGTCAATGCAAATCTACTGCCTTTGATGCAGCCATTAACAATGCTGTCAAAGCTGGGATAACATTTATAGTAGCGGCAGGAAATTCCGCAAAAGATGCTTCCACAAATTCACCTGCTAATAATCCCAATGTTATTGCTGTATCGGCAATAGGAGATAGTGATGGAAAATGTGGGGGTAAAGGCCCTGCCACTGGGTACGGAAAAGATGATGCGCTGGCTAGTTTTAGTAATTACGGATCGGTTGTAGACATTGCTGCTCCTGGAACAAAAATTTATTCTACTTATAAAGGCAATTCATATGCCGCTATGAGTGGTACAAGCATGGCATCTCCACATGTGGCTGGTGCAGCTGCATTGTATGAGGCATCACACCCAGGTGCATCCCCATCTGAAGTACGGAATGCTTTATTAAATAGTGGATCCACGTCGTCAACAACATGTGATGGAAACGGACGTGGCTACTTTACAGGCGACAAGGATAGTAACAGAGAACGATTACTATATGTTAGGAATTATTGATTGCCAATTGGCAAGGAACAATTGACAAGGAAATATAATACGTACGTTGGTGATCCCAGAGGAGTATCTCTATTTCAGTGACTCTCCTCGACTCCTCTCTCTCTTTTTTTTCTCACTAGTCTCTCCTTTTCAAAATTTTATTCTATGAACAACTCATCTACAAAGCACCATTTCCAAGACTCACCTGGCTCATAGGATTTGATTATTGGGTGCGCGGTACTCTTAAAATGCTTAGTTCCGTGTTTATTTTTAGAATTATCACAACAACCTACATGGCCACATGTAAGACAAAGCCTTAAGTGAACCCAGTCAGAGCCTATCTTCTCACATTCTTCACAGCCTTTTGTATTTCCCTTTTTTTCTAAATCTACAACCCTTATGTGCTCGCATGCAATATTCTGATCATCGTTCATGTTTTTATTAGTATTCACACATAATATCTAGAGAACCTCGTAATTAAATTGGACAGTAAAAATGTCGGCTTTGATAACCGGAAACATAATCGACTTTCTTGAGATTGAATTCATAAAATCGATTTTTAGTGAACCAGGATTCAGAAAAAAGTTGATTGGTATTGAAGCAAGACCTGAATTACTTGATTAGTATGCTCGTACAATATGCTGAATATACCACCATGGTTCAAGCCCTTTAAATAATCGAGATGTAATCTGCCCTCGCTGTTTATGACTTCATCATTACTATGAAATATCTTTTACGGATACGTCACCACAGTAGAGAAATGCTTAATCGGCGATTCTGGTTAGGGCGCGTATACGATCCTTCAAAAGGCTACTTGTACCACCAATTCTCTAACTTGATCCTTTCTCAAATTGTCTATGTGGGTGAGTAACAGAGTGTCACAACTAGTAGTCAAAAGGAAAGGTCGATTTGTTCTATCCTTATCATCATCATCATTATTTAGCATCTGATCACTCAGTATTGTCATTATTTTTGAATATTCCAAAGTTTCCTACTGTGGACTCCTTAAAATGCAGTCAAGGCTATCAATAGTAATCTTCAATCTTTCGGGTTTTTATTGTGTTACTATATTAAGAGACTAATTTATTTGATTTGTTTTCTAGATAAATAATTGAGTGAAATACTGTTGACTTGGGAATTTACTGATATGTTGGTGTTTGGATTAGTATTAAATACTATTCTGAATAGAAAATAGTACCATATTAGGTCAATCGGGTAGAAAAACCTATGATGTGCGTTTACCTAGAAATGAGGTAATAAGCCACTACTGCCAACTTGCGGCTTTCTTTTCCTACCTCATTTCTAGTTATTAGTAAATAGCATTTTTTCCTTTCGCTTTCCTACCCTTCACCTTAATCGTTTTTTATTCTGTTAAATAGTAAATTAGAAATCTCCTAATTATTGCTTTTTTGTACCTATAGGAATCAGGCCAACTGATCGAGCTATGAGCAATCATTGATTTATTGAACATGATCTTCTTGTTAGCATTTTGTAATTTTGTTACTCACCTAATCATGATTTCTTGCCAAGAATAGAGAATTATCACAAATTCAAATATTTGTAATCATAACCACTACACTCAAAAAAATTTAGTCAAGTATAGGAAATGGTTCTAAAAAAATTAATTAAAAAAGATTTACTTTTGAGAATTCTAGCTTCTAAATCTACTTTACTCTCGCTTTACTAGAATAAAGTGAGGAATATTTGAGATTGTGGCCGGATATGAAGTTTTATATTCCCATCCTTCGGAAAGTAATTTCCTTGTTTCTTGAACATCTGTGACGGCTGCAATATCTACTATCCTTTTTCTGTGAAATGTTGGTTTTCCAATTACTTGAGTATTGGACTTGTGTTTATGTTCATTCCCATCTTCATCGATTGGTTTCCAGATTGTTTTTCCAGATGTTGGATCTTGTCCTATATTTTGGAAAGTTATTAGTTGTTGGGGGAAACCTGCACTATTGCATATGGTGCATTCTCGCATCTTTTTTTGATAAAGCGGGTTTGATGCTTCCGCTTGATTTATTGTGTGAGACATTTTTGGTATAATTTGATCACGCTCTAAACTTATAAATTTATGAATTTTGTCAAAAAGCGAGCACATAAGGGTATAAAAAAAATTGCATAACAAAAAAGTATACTGACTATTTATTTATAGTCGATATTGTGTAAACTATTTTTATTTGGCTCATTAAATTTACAAAAAAATAATTTCAATCTCAAAAAGCCGTATAATCTTCATACTAGAGTTCTAAAAAAAAGAACTTTATTTTTTTGCTGAACAATATTGATTTATTGTGATTTATTAGTTGCGATTCTAATGTAACAGCTCAATCTTTTGATTTGGAACATATTTTTATATTTTGCATTTGATATATGACCAATGTGGATGTCGAATCAGACGCGAGAAAGATTTCTTACAATGACTCGATAATCTCACAATTCACTAAGCAGGCAGTTCCTTTTGTACAGATGTCTCAGCATTCTAATCAATATGGATTAAACCTTATTTTGAAACTAAGTGGCCCAAAACACGATGACACAGTTTTGGATGTGACACGTGGTCCTGGATTAGTTTCTTGCGAATTTGCCAAAATTGTTGGCCATGTTGCTGGTATTGATTTGCCACCTGCAATGATTGAACAGGCAAAACGACTTCAAAAAGAAAAAGATCTTCGGAATATTGATTGGAGAATAGGCGATGTTTATAATTTACCTTTCGAAGATAATTCCTTTTCATTGGTTTTGACGCGTTATAGCTTGCATCATATGATCAATCCTAAAGCAGTAATAAAAGAAATGAGCCGAGTATGCAAACCTGAAGGCAGAATCTTGATAGTCGATGTTACTCCTCCTGAAGACAAAAAGAAAGCCTATAACCACGCCGAGAAATTACGCGATCCTTCCCACACTGAAGCATTGACGCTTATTGAACTACAAGATATGGTCGAGACTATTGGGTTATGCAACATAAGGATTGAAAGTCAAGACCTTGAGATGAACCTCGAATCAATACTCACTTCTTCATTCCCAAATCCTGAAGACAAGGACAAAATTAATCTTCTTTTCAAAAAAAGACATTTCCGAAGATAATTTGGGAATGAAAAGTTACCTCAAGGATAACAAAATACTTTTTTTCTTTCCTGTGTCTTTAATTGTTGCTTCCAAGCCAAAGCAGAGAATTTGTTAAGTTTCTTTCAGCCTTATCAAATTTATTTTTTCTTAATATTGAAAGTAAGATAGAAAGTAGCATGTGATTCTAAATATAATCATTTAGCTCAAAAGACCTGTATTAGCAATTTTCCATTTATTTAAAAGCATATCGCATTTTATTTGGATTAACTATTGCATCATGATATCTGATTAGTGATACATAGTGTATCGGACATATATTTATAATCGGGGACTAAAAATTTTTGAACGATAACCGTATTACTGATATCATCTATACTAATAATTATGCTCGTTAAAATAGAATCTATAGATAAACCTGGACTTAAGGTAAAAGCTACATTGCTTGATATCGATGAACTAGGTTAAGTTGTTCCAGTTAAAGCACTAAGTCTGAATATTTTGCCTGGAGATGATTCGATTGTTGACCTGCTCAAAGCCTCCTCACATGCTATTATTTTTACCGAAGCCAGTAGCAACGAAGATCATCCGACCGTTATTTCTGCAATAAACCTTACTGATGATGAATTAAATGATGAGAAGGAAAAAATGATTAGAGCAGCAACTGCAGCAGATACAGCAGCTAACCATTTAAACAAAGAAAACTAATAGAATGATTACCAAAAACCTCGTTTTATAATCATGTGAGATTTGAAGATTTTGATTTGTTCCAAAGAGATTTTTTATCCTTAATTCGATTCCAACCTTCCTCTTCAGATTCTATAGCCTGAATTTTAATATCACTAAAATACCTGTCCAATACTGCTTCACGCTCCATTGCCAATGGTGGGGAACAGTGGTCTTCTTCTATCCAAACTGCATTGTCATCATTTTCCAATTTTGCATTTTCTAAACTATATTGCAAGGATTTTCCAAAAGGTATTAAGGTATGAATCATGCCATGGTCCATATCATAACGGAGCTCATAAATATTCTCTTTAGGTTTAGCTCTAACTTCATAATAGGTCATGCTATAATTAAGCAAGCATCGGATAAAAGTGCTGTTAATTCCCTTGTCTGTATTCCTATCCATCTGTGGAAAAATTTATTGATGAATATTTCTGTCGGCTCTTAGGGGGTTTTAACACGTTTGGTTCATGCAAACATATCAGTTTTCTTTAACATTATATTTGCAGTTACTAGATAGGTAATCCATGCAAGTATGGTTGTAGAAATGGAGAGTTGAGAGGAAGTCAAATCTATATATGCAAGCAAAAAATATGTTGAAATGAATTTGATTGTCAAATAGCTAATTTCGGATAAACCAAGTGTAGCAAGGAGCTTTAATACCAATGTTTTCAATTCAGATTTGTTTGATGGTGCCAAATCTCCTTGTTTTGGTTTTAGTAGCAATCTTTTGTTATCTGAGTACAACAAAAATAACAAGAAGGAATTAAAAATAGAGAAATCTGCAACTAGGGAAGTTAAAGAAATTAAGAAATTGTTTGTATGAAAAATAGATGAAGCCGCCATTACAATTACAATGTCACATAATGCTGTAATAATTGCTGAAATAATGATATTTTTGTTAAAGTCAATAATATTTCTGTAATTATGATAAAAGTTTGTGATGAGCCACTTTGTTCTCATCAAACTAATGTTATCAACAGGATATTTAAAAATACCATCGTTTGCTATCATAATTACATTGCAACAAAATGCTAAATTTCTTATAATGTGATTCGATCTGCTGTATATATTGTATATCTCTATACCGTAAAATAGAATTTTTAGTGCTATTACCTTTCTGCTAATCTATTTTCGTAAATGACATTCTTGAATTTTGTCGCTAAATGTAATTGTAAACTCCTTTTTGCTTGACGAACTTAAGGTAGAGAATCTTGACAATGATTAAATATGAAGTTAGTTCTAGAAGAAGAGAATATCTGCTATATCAAATCGAAACATTAAAGAGAAGCAATGACTGGTTTGGATTCGAGAAAGATAACACTCTTAGTAAGAGTTGTTGCTTCTCTTCGTGGTTTTAGTTTTATTCTTGTTTATTTTTTCTAGCCGGTACTCGAACATGATACTTGGATTAATGATTATTGAAGTTACGTGACATTAGACTCTGTTCATTTAACGAAATCTTATAGCTTGAAGACGTCTTATTCCATATATGTTTACAAGAAATAAAACGCCTTCGGAATACGTCTATCGGGGCCTGTATTTGTATTTTTCAGGCCTATCGCTTAGGAGAACCTCTGAAAGAC
>QCWC01000272.1 GCA_013114705.1 Candidatus Nitrosocosmicus sp.
ATGAAGACGAAGAGTTAGAATTAGAAGAAGATGATGACGATGAAGAAGAAGATGAAGACGAAGAGTTAGAATTAGAAGAAGATGATGACGATGAAGAAGAAGATGAAGATAAAGCTGGGCGTTCAATTAGAAAAACCATTACAAAGAGGCCTGATTATAAAGAAATTGATTTAACTCCAATAACCAAGAACTTGGAAACTATCAATAAGAACGTGGATAGGCTATTTAAAGAAATTCAAAAAATACAAAAGACGTCTCCGCCTATACAAAAAGGCCTTAAATCTATTGAAAAACAAGCAGTTTCCTTGAAACAAACTCAAACATCAATCAAGGAGATTGAAAAAAGGATGTCAAGGATAGAAAAAAGTGTCTTAACTAAATCTACAAAGAGTACTCCTTCTAGCTCAAAAAAGTCTTCAACCCCTAAATCTACAAAGAGTACTCCTTCTAGCTCAAAAAAGTCTTCAACCCCTAAATCTACAAAGAGTACTCCTTCTAGCTCAAAAAAGTCTTCAAACAAAAAGAATAAGAAAAACTCATGAAAATAGGCACAGATACAGGTATGTTATTGTTAGTAGTAGGTAACAGCTACTACGGCTGACATAATTATTTATTACCACCTTCTACCATTTTCTTCTCTAATACTGTAATATAGAAATTGTTGAGCATATCCAGAATATTTACCATAATGATCTCTTATTTTATTTGAAACAAGTCTATACTGACTCGGGGTAAATTTATCATTTATTTTTAACTCTGAATCTGGTATTATCATTTGACCCAATTTTTTTTGAAGAAGTTTTATAATCCAAGTATCCATAGGAAACGCTTCTACCTTGTCAAATGCGAATAATAAAATACAGTCTGCAATCTTTTCTCCAACTCCACTTAATTTCATTATTTCTTGCTTGGACTTTACATAATCTGAATCCTTGATCAATTGCATATCGATTTCTTGATCTATAATAGTTTTTACAGTTTTTCGTACGTATTCAGCCCTATATCCAAATCCACAATGCAACAGTTCTGACTGAGAGATTGTTGCTAGTGTTTTTAATGTGGGAAACGTGTAAAAAGTGTTGTTGTCCCACTCTATTTTCTTCCCGAATTTTCTGGAAAGGTTTCGTAAGATGAATCGAATTCTTGGAATATTGTTATTACTTGAACATAGAAACGATATAATACATTGAATTGGCTTTTGTCTCATGATGCGTAATCCAATATATTTCTTAGTGATGTTTTCAACGACTTTATCTCTTCTTGAAATATCCTCTATTATTTCATCGTATTTATCATCTAGTCTAAATATAGGTTGTTGCCAGTTCGCTATTATAGGAAACGAATCATATTCATATGTCAGATTGCCCTTAATTTCAGGCAAAGTGATTTTCAATATCGAATCCTCATATATCCCATACCACGAATTATTTATTTTCTCCCATAGAAAGTATTGCCCACTATTAATGGTCGAATGAATATTAAGGATATTTCTACTACTTTTCAAGTGAAATAATATATTCCTTACAAATCTCCATCTTATTTTATTTTATATTATTTGTACCGTTTTTTCTCAATTATACTGTTGTTACTTCACCAGCTTCTGGGGCATGAGCCCTATATCCGTATTTTTCAACAATTTCTTCAGCAAATTTGGTGCATGATAAGTTATCACCATGCACTGTTAGCACTTGAGGGTCTCCTTTCACCTTGTCTAAAATTTCAAATAATTCTGTTCTGCTATTATGTCCTGAAAAGTCAAATCTATTTACTTCGGCAAGACATTTTATTGTTCTGCCATTATAAGTTACTTGTCTCTTGTCTAGTAACGATCGTCCTGGTGTTCCTTCGCCTTGATATGAAACCAAAGCAATTCCATTGTATTGACTCTTACAAATTTCCTCAATGTAGAAAACTGCGGTTCCTCCCACTAACATGCCCGCTGGCGAGATTATTACTCCTGGCTCTTTGACCACTCTTTTCCTTCTGTGCCAACTTGTTATTCTTTCTACATCTTCAATTGAACTCCTGAACATTTTAGAATCACGTAAATATTTTGGATACCTTAGCATTATATCATTAGTCTTTAGAGCCATTCCATCCATTGCAATTTTATATGGGAAATCATAGGTCTTGAGGACACAAGCTATTTCTTGGGCTCTCTCCACGGAGAATGCAGGTATGAAGAATACACCATTTCTTTCAACAACTTCTTTTGCATATTTTACTAGTTCTCTCTCTGATTGATCTCTAGGAACCTGTTCAGCTTGAGAATAGGTGCTTTCTATAATTAACATGTCTATTTCGCCTATATCCAGATCTGCAGGTCTTAGTACTTTTGATCCTCGAGTATTCATATCCCCTGTGTAAAATAATCTCTTTTCGTCATTTTCAACGAGAACTGTTGATCCACCTATGACATGCCCAGATTCATGAAAAGTAATAGTGGTGTCTCTTATATTATGACTCTTTCTATAATCTATATGTCTGGCATGGTTCAACATATTCATCATGTCATGATACTGAAAAGGAAGATAGAATCCGGATATTTTTATCATATCTTGTATCAGTAACTGAGAGAGTTCAAATGTGGGCATTGTAGCCAAAGCCTCTAGACTTGTGTTCTCGTCTAGAAAAAGAGATGGCACACATCCTGAATGATCTAAGTGCGCATGAGTTATTACAACAGCATCAATCTCATTTGGACTTACCTTTATGGGAAAAAGAGGCTCTTTCTTTAAGAGAACTCCATAGTCTAATAGAATATTTGTATTATTCGAATTTACAAGAAATGCGGATCTTCCAACTTCTCTGGCAGCTCCTAATGTTGTTACTTTCAATTAAAAATTACTAAAGTTATTTATCATATTAGTCTTTTTGAAATTTTTAGTCATTAAAAACAATATCCCACAAAAGATGCCTTTTGTCCCCTACGTTAAAGCTTTCTAAATATCTATATCCTACTTCATCTAATATATCTTCAAAATCATATCCCTTGTTTTCCTTCTTCTTTTCATCGACTAGGCAATCTCTTAATGTTTCTTTTATACCTTCCTTGTATTTTGGTTTGGAATAGTCATACCATAAATTAAGT
>QCWC01000273.1 GCA_013114705.1 Candidatus Nitrosocosmicus sp.
TTGTAAATGAAAGAGTAAATGAACGGGTCCAAAAATTTGACAAGGATTGGAATTTCATTTTAACATGGGGATCAAAGGGAAGTGGTGATTCACAATTCTGTCATATGGAACATATTGCATTAGATAAACACGACAATGTTTACGTTACTGACCCGCAATCAGATCCAGGTTGTAGTCAGAATCCGGTGGTAAAGAAATTTGATAACAACGGAACCTTTATTACAAAATGGGGTTCATATGGTAAATTGGACGGACAATTCAGAGATCCGGAACACTTGGCAGTCGACATGGAAGGAAATGTGTACGTTTCAGATAGGAAGAACGACATTATCCAAAAATTTGCTCCAGTTGAACCATAAATCAAATCGGTAACAGGAAAAATATCACTTTTATTTTTTTATTTTAGTTATTTTTTAGTTTCGATAACTTAAGATCCTTAGATGCGTACACATATCATTTCTGATGTATCCAAATTACATTAATTGAGTGTTATTTACAGTGACATATTCTCTGTATCTGTATTTATCGGTATTGATTGTTTTTAAACTAATATGACTAATATCTATATATTCTGATGAAAACATATTCATGTGAATGTCCGGTACTGGATACAAAATTTTGGATAGATCATATACGCAAACTTTAAACTAATCTACTTTTATAGTCTATGAATTTTTAAAAAATTTGACTTAGAACACTCTTATTTTGTACATGGATATCGAATCCATGGCAAATTAATGTTACAAATTTGTATTTCCAAACACAGAAATACTTGTTGACAGGTATTTATTTGAATTGTGGGTCAATAAAGTTTGATACAATTTCTGGATATCCTTAGTATTTTTGATAACTATCGTATAATCATGAATACTTTATCAGAAGAAAAATGCCATGTTGTTAAAATATGAAAAACCTTTAATGGGTAATTAGAGCATATTTAAACTAGTACCTAAATTTTATATAAGTTGAAAATCATGATCTTTGTTATATTCCTACTGCATTAAATGACCTAGAACATCGTCACAAAGACGATCTCATGTCGTTTTGTATGCCCATTCATATCAAATTCAAATGGTGGGTTTAGTTTTTAAATGGAAGAAATGGAAAAGTTATTTCAAGTATGCAAAGATTTTTTATCATTGTGGCACAAGACGATATATTTTTCCTTCTTCTTTGCTAAAAGAAAGTATGTAGAGGTACCCGTCAGGACCCATCTCCATATCAACAATTGCTCCAAACCCACTTCCAAATATCACCGGTCCCAAGTCCTTAGTGCTCTCGGCAATTTTGTCTTGCAATACACCATCTAAAATCAATTCAGTTCGATCTTCATTTAGTTTAAAGTGATACAGGTTCCCAAACTTGACATCTCCAACAAAGAGATCATTTTTATAGTCGGAACCATATTTGTCTGAATTTAAAAATTTTATTGCAGAAGGTGCTGTTGTATGCTCCCATGTAAATTCAGGTTCACTGTATTTTCCATTGCCGTTAAAATTTTCTAGTTTCTGTATATCATCTGCATCGGCAATCGCACCCATATCTGAAGTGTCAGTTACATTCCATACGCCCATTATATATCTCCATCCACTATTAAATCCTGGTTCTGCCATATTGATCTCATCTCCAAATTGAGGTCCATTTTCAGTAATCCATAAATGACCTGTAACAGGATCAAAATCCATACCGAAACTATTTTTTATTCCATAAGCATAGTACAAATTGGTAGGAAATTCCTGTCCTAAAATACCATTTTCTATGGGCATTCCATCTTTATCCATTATCAAAATGCCCGCCCGACCATCAGGAATACTTCCATCAACATAATTCTGTGCTCGAGTATGAAATTGAGGTATCGTATTAAATAATTTTGTAGGAAACATATCTCCAACAGATGCATAAAGATGATTGTCCGGACCTATAGATAAAACACCACCATTATGACTTGGCCCAGGGTTTGCAGGCAATTCCAAAATCAATTTTGGATTTGTTAAAAAATCATCTATTAATTCATAACGATAAATTTTATTTCCTAATACCTCTCCCTTCTTTTCTCCCGCCTCAGTAAAAAATAGATATACAAAGATTTTTCCGTTACTGTCATCAGTACTTGTTGAAATTCCCAATAAACCACGTTCATCCTTTTTTGTTACTTTTACTGTCAATACTGGTACGGAATTTTTTTCACCTTCAACAAGCATCTGCACAGCGCCAATATCTTTTTCAGTCACCAGAATTTTATTATCTCCTATAAAACTCATAGCCGCAGGACTTTTTAAGTCAGTGGCATACTCTTCTACCAGAAAATTGCTATCTTTAACAGTTGGAAGAATCGAAGATGTGTTTGCTCTTAATGCGAAAGAGGAATTATCATTACCAAAATATAGTATTCCATTAACTATCACAAAAACAAGTATCATTGAAATTCCAATAATCGCGAATCTTGATAAAGCATGTAAATTATTAGACATTGTTATTTTGGAAATTAAAAGATATAAATAAATTTTTGTTTAAAATAACATCATCCTATCTGAAATTCCTATAGCGATAAATTGTTTAAAATAAAAAAAGTGCATGATATAATATTTGGGTAATCACCAGCTTATTGGATTTATTGTGGATCTATCTATTCAAGTACAATTAATAGAATAGTGGATGGGATTGATCAATATTACTGATTAAAATTACCATGTCTTCATTGGGCAAATTAGGAAAACCATTCTACCATCTTGGCTTGATAATTTTGGTTGATAACTAGGAATTTGCTTTAAAGATTTTATCTAGATAGGGTACTATATTCATACCTACTTTTGTCTTCCTTGCATTTTCAGTTGTGTGAGTTTGTATACACAGTACTCCCTATTTTCCAGTATTGGTTGATGTCTGTAAAAAGCCTATTTTTCTTCCTTGCAAACCAGCAACCAGAATCTGAATACCTGTTATTAAAATTGATATTCCTATCAAAAAGCCTACAAATGCAAAACCAAATAATGGTGAGGCCAATATGTATCCAGATATGGCAATAGATATGATTCCAACGGCAATGCTGAAGAATCGATTCAATTTATTTTCTGATTTTT
>QCWC01000274.1 GCA_013114705.1 Candidatus Nitrosocosmicus sp.
CTAAGAAAGGAAGAAAAAAAGTATTTTGTGCTGGTGCTAGATGAGTATGATGTTATATTTTCTGATAGCAGGGGCAACCCGTCAGACTTTGTATACAAGTTATTGCAGATGGAAGAGAACTTGCGCGAGAGGGGATTGTGGGTTTGCATAGTAACAATTTCAAACAATGCATTGTACGAGTATGAACTAGATGATCGTGTCAAGTCAAGGATGGGCTCAGCTGAGATTCACTTTACGCCATACTCAGAAAGTAACGTACTTGGCATACTATATGACCGCGCAAAAAAGGCATTTAAGATAAAATTAGATAGTGATGTTCTGAGTCACTGTGCAAAGCTTGCATCCTCAGATCATGGAGATGCAAGGCGCGCACTTGACTTGCTGCGAGTTGCAGGAGAGATTTGTGACGGTGTAATAAAAAAAGATGATGTTACAAAAGCCCAAAAGATAATCCAAAAAGACAGAGCAGATGAGATTATTGCAAATGCGTCATACCACATGAGATGCGTTGTAGGGGCTATAGTATCTCTTGCAATTGTAAAAGAAGAGTCATGGAGTGCGACTTCGAGCATATTTAAAAAATACACCGAGATTGTATCAAAAGATCACAGCCCGCTAAAGTACAGGCGCATATCTGACTTGCTAGTCGAGCTTGAAAACACTGGAATTTTGGTGTCGCGTGATTACTCTCGCGGCAGGGGAGGATACGGCAAAGAGTACAAGCTAAAAGTAGATCCAGGTGTTATCGGTCCTTCTGTGAGTGAGGAATTTTATGACTCGCAGGTAAAGAGAAGGGCAGAAGTAGATAGGCTCAAGGAATATCAGAAACTGCTAAAATCACGGGGCAAACGTAACATTGCAAACAGGTACGCTAGACTTCTCAAGGACTTTTAGATTTACAAATTGTAATATTGTTTTTTAAGTCAAACATCAGACATGATAACAAAGCAGAACCTCATTGAAATGCATTAAGAAAAAATTCATTTGAAAAAATCAACAGCTAAATCACAATTAACATATATCAGATATTTACTTTTAGGATGTGGTTAGAGTCCTAGTTACAGGAGGAGCAGGCTTTATTGGCAAACATCTTGTAAGATCTCTTTTAGAAAAAGATCATACAGTTACAATTTTTGATAACTTTTCTAATTCGTCAAAGAAATCAATATCACATCTTATTGATAATGGTGCCAAAGTAATAGAAGGAGACATTACAAAATCTGATGAGATACTAGATGCAGTAAAGGAACAAGATATAGTAATTCATTTGGCTGCAAAAATTTCAGTGCAAGAGTCAATTAGAAATCCTTCTGAGACATTTTATGTTAATGTGGATGGAACCAGAAATGTTCTTGCTGCTTGTGAGAAAAATAACATAAAAAAATTGATTGTTGCATCATCAGCTGCAGTTTATGGGGAAGGTTCTCCAGATACCAAGTTAACTGAAGAGTCAGAAACAAATCCAATCTCACCATACGGTGAAAGTAAATTAAAGATGGAAGAAATGATAAAGAAATTTGTCTCAAATCATGATATTAGTTGTATTATTTTGAGATTTTTCAATATTTACGGAGCAGGACAATCTCCAGAATATGCAGGAGTCATAACTAAATTCATAAAAAGAATTACTCAAAACAAACCACTAGAAATATTTGGAGAGGGAATCCAAACAAGAGACTTTATTGCAATAGAAGACGTTGTTGATGTAATTTATGCATCTATAACAAATGATAACAGTGGAACATACAACATAGCCAGTGGAAAAGCAGTTACTATAAAGGAGCTTGCAGAGACAATTATTTCTGTATCTGGAAAGAAATTGGAGGTAAAACACACTAGCCCAAAAAAAGGCGATATCATGCATAGTCAGGCAGACATATTCCTGGCAAAAAATAACTTGAGATACAATCCCAAAGTTGAACTAATAGAAGGAATTAGACAATTACTAAAGTCATCATAGGTACTGATTTATCACATAATCAAGCAATGCCTTGGTCAGTATGATTTAGATAGATATTTTATTGCATATATTAAATTCAGAACGTTGGATCTTTCCACTATAGAAAAATACGATACACAAAAAATGTACAAAGTTTATGATAGATGGCCAGAGATTGCACGAGAATCATTTGAATCCAACCAAGAACCTGTTGATTTTGATGGTATTGAGCACATAGTATTTGCCGGAATGGGAGGATCAGGGGCTATTGGCGATATATTTTCCTCTATACTATCCAAGACAAAAATTCATGTTAATGTGGTAAAGGGATATCTTTTGCCTACAACAGTTGACTCCAATACGATAGTAGTTGTTGTTAGTGTTTCAGGAAATACGGCTGAGACTTTGGCTGTATTAGATTCTGCTTACAAGAAAAAAAGTAAGATCATTGCATTTTCTTCTGGAGGAAAGATGTTAGAGTATTGTACAAAAAATAAAATTGAATATAGAGTTATTCCCAAATATCATTCTCCTCGAGCTTCTTTTACTTCTTATTTGTATGCTATATTGAAAGTGTTACACTCTGCACTTGAAATCAAGCAACAGGATATTTTGGAATCTATAATAGAATTGGAAAGCATTAGTAAAAAAATTAATTCTTCAAATCTAACTGAAAATAATCCATCTCTCAATCTTGCAGAATGGATTAGTGGCATTCCTATGATATACTATCCTTCTGGGCTACAATCGGCTGCAATTAGATTCAAAAACGTACTTCAAGAAAATGCCAAAATACATGCAATTGCCGAAGATGTGGTGGAGGCATGTCACAACGGAATTGTTTCATGGGAAAAAGAAAGTAACGTAAAACCAATTCTTATTCAAGGAAAAGATGATTATATTAAAACCAAAGAAAGATGGAATATCATCAAGGAATATTTTTATCAAAATAAAATTGACTACAGAGAAGTAATTTCTATTGAAGGAAGTATCTTATCAAAATTAATAAATCTGATTTACATTTTAGATTATTGTTCCATTTACAAAGCAATTCTAACAGAAATTGATCCTACACCTGTAAAATCAATTAATTTTATTAAAGAACGTAGTATCGTATAAATTTAAAGAAATTTTA
>QCWC01000026.1 GCA_013114705.1 Candidatus Nitrosocosmicus sp.
GAAGCGAAAGCCACATTGGTAGATAGGATTAATTCATTAAACTTTTGAGGGTAATGATTTCCTCCAATTCCAATAGCAATCTTTGATTGCTTCTTAGAATGATCACAGTTGTTCTCAATAATAGTCTTTAATACACATTTACAAATAATAGATGCAGTTGTTTTATTTTTCCATTCCTTCTCTGAAGACCCGATTTCTATAAATATAAGCGGTTTTGCTGATGATGTAGGACCGTGATGGGTTGCTTCAATCGTCAGATCATAATGCTGAATATTCTTTCTCATGCCACTAAGATTTTTCATATATTCTTTTTGAAATGTCGGATAAGATATACCCACCTCGAATGGATTACCACCAAGAGAATTGTCCTTGGAAAAATTTCCAGTAAAGTGTGAAGTCAAAGTCGGTATTTTGCTATTAGAAGCGTGTTTAGATAAGAATATCAAAAAACAATTTTCGCAGCCGAAATTGTCAAAATTAGTTAGATATATTAATTCAGAATCAAAGACTAATAGATCAATTGACTTGTATTTATTTGATTTAAAAGTTTTAAACTCTATTCTTGGGTTATCATCCATATCCATTAATTTCTTCGCATTATTATTGCAACAGTTGGGTAAATGGGATAATTCTGCTTGACTATACCCTTCAAATTCAAGCAAGTAATCTCTCATTGTACTGCTAGCCAAATCTTTTGAAGATGATATTAAGAGATATTTCATTGACATGGGAACACAGCATTATTAAGATTTAATTGTTGTTTTTAGGCAGGACTCCTACCTTGTGTATAATGATTGTTATAAACTTATAAATTCCAAAACAGATACATTCATTGAAGCTATTAATGCCTAAAGACCTCCAATATGACGATAATGATTTGGACCTGGCGGATCTGAAAAGTGAAAGTGTCGATGACGACGACGGTTCATTTGTTGAAGATACTCAAGATAATCAAGAAAACTTTGATTTCAAAGTTGAAAGCGAACAGAACTCCGCAAGAGATGAAAATGGTGGTAACAAACGAAATACGAAGGTGAACAAACGAAACAAAACCAGTTTCATAAATGAGCCACAGGACTCTGCAATGGGTCTTCAGGCAGCCAAAGGATCAGAAAATGATTCTTCCGATGTGATAAGTGAAGATGATGATTCAAAATTTTTTGTCGTCAGGGTAGCGGGGGGCCAAGAAAGTATGATTGCGTCTATGCTACAGACCCGACTAATTTCTAAAAAGATAGAGGGAATATATTCGGTCCTATTTCTTGAAAATTTCAAAGGCTACGTAATTGTAGAGGCTATTGATTCTAACATCGCCTACGAAGCTTTGCATGGGATACGTCACATTAGGGGACAGATAAGAGGTGAACTACCATTTAAAGACTTGGAGGGCTATTTGATAAAGAAGCCAGTTGTTACAGAATTAACTATAGATGATACTGTTGAGATAATAGCCGGTCCTTTTAAATCGATGAAAGCCAAGATAACTAGGGTTGATTATGAAAAACAAGAAGCAACAGTCGTATTACTGGATTCACCATATCAAATCCCTGTAACAGTAGATGCGAATTATCTGAAAAAATCATTATAGAATTATAAATGGATCTTTTGGTAGGAATGATGTAATAAGATATGGGCGAAAAAAAAGTCGTAAATGCATTAGTTAGTGGAGGAGAAGCAAGTGCAGGACCTCCACTTGGACCAGCTCTTGGACCTTTGGGAATTAATATCCTTCAGGTTGTTAATACTATTAACGAAAAAACAAAAGAATTTCCTGGAATGAAAGTTCCCGTAAAAGTTGAAGTCGATTCCGATACCAAGCAATTCACCGTTGAAGTAGGAGTACCTCCCACTGCCGCCTTAATATTTAAGGAAGCGGGTATAAATAAGGGGTCGGGGACTGCGGGTACAAATTTTGTGGGAAATATTTCCATGGAAAGTGTTGTTAAGATATCCAAAATGAAGTTAGACGTATCATACGCCCAATCAACGAAATCTTCTGCCAAAGAAATCATTGGAACATGTCTTAGTTTGGGAGTCAAGGTTGAAGATAAGGTAGCTAATGAGATTTATGATGATGTCAATTCTGGAAAATACGACTCCCAATTCATCTAAACTTGGGATTCATTCCTTTTTTGGTTTTATTTAAGTAAGTTTAAAATATCCCAATCACAGCAGATTAAATTATAATTTTAGGTGAATGATGGAAGTATGTCAATTCAAACAGGTTCAGCTGGCGGAATGCCCGTATTAATATTAAAGGAAGGAGCTAGTGAAACAAAGGGAAAAGAAGCACAAAGGAATAACATTAATGCTGCAAAAACGGTCGCTCAAATAGTAAGAACTAGTTTAGGTCCAAGGGGAATGGATAAGATGTTGGTTGATTCGCTTGGGGATGTAACAATAACCAATGATGGTGCAACTATCCTCAAAGAAATAGATGTTCAGCATCCGGCCGCTAAGATGATGGTAGAAATCAGTAAAGCTACTGATAATGAGGTTGGCGACGGGACAACATCAGTTGTAGTTCTAGCCGGTTCATTAATCGAAATGGCAGAGGAGCTAATTACAAAGAATGTTCATCCAACGGTAATCGTTGATGGTTACAGGAAATGCGCCGTTAAATCCATAGAACTTTTGAATAATATTGCAATAAAAGTGACTAATAACGAGAAGGAACAATTGATCAAGATAGCAAAAACATCTATGCAAACCAAACTAGTCTCAAAGGAATCGAATGATCTTGCAAATATTGTCGTAACAGCTTCTCAACAAGTGGCCGATACAGCTAACGGATCAACTCGAGTCGATCTTGATGACATCAAAGTAGAGAAAAAATCTGGGGGTTCCATAAAAGATACGAGACTAATTAAGGGTATAGTTTTAGACAAGGAGGTTGTGCATGGAGGAATGCCGAAACGGGTGGAAAAGGCTAAAATTGCTCTAATCAATTCTGCATTAGAAATTGAAAAGACTGAGTTTGATGCTAAACTGAATATTACCTCACCAGAACAAATGAAAAGATTCCTGGATGAAGAGAATACGATGCTAAAATCGATGGTTGAGAAGATAACCGGCGCAGGAGCCAATGTCGTTATTTGTCAAAAAGGACTCGATGATATTGCTCAACATTACCTGGCCAAAGCAAATGTATTGACCGTTAGGCGTGTGAAAGAAAGTGACATGACAAAACTGTCTAGAGCAACTGGTGCGAGAATTATTAACAATTTAGATGATTTGACATCCAAGGACCTGGGGTCCGCAGACCTAGTAGAGGAAAGGAAAGTTGAGACGGATAAGTGGGTTTTTGTAGAAGGTTGTAAGAATCCTAAATCAGTAACAATCTTGATACGAGGTGGATCTCAAAGAGTCGTGGATGAAGCAGAGCGATCAGTTCACGACGCTTTGATGGTGACTAAAGATGTTTTGGAAAAGCCCTTTATAGTTGCAGGGGGAGGATCGCCTGAAGCATATGTATCTGGAAAGTTAAGGGAATGGACCAATACATTGACAGGTAGGGAACAATTAGCAGCTGAGAAATTCGCTGACGCTTTGGAAATCATTCCCTTAACATTGGCAGAAAATGCCGGTATGAATCAAATTGATACCTTAGCCGAACTACGTTCTAAACAGAACAAGGGTTCAAAATGGGCAGGTATTGATGCAAGAAATTCCAGAATTGCCGACATGTCGAAATTAGAAATTTTTGAACCATTATCTGTAAAGGAACAAATAATAAAATCTGCAACTGAAGTAGCATCGATGTTGTTGAGAATTGACGATGTTATAGCTTCATCGAAATCAGGTGGCCCGGGCGGTATGCCTCCAGGTGGAATGGGTGGTATGCCTCCAGGTGGAATGGACGGAATGATGTAGGAGTTACCTATTTCAATTTTTTTATTTATTATTCCAATTTTGAATTCATAAAATTTACGGTTCCAATAACATTATATTTGATTTTGAAGTATTAGCAATAGGGTAGGTAGGATCGGGGTGCTAGCCGTACCCCATACCGGAAATCGGCTTTATGTCGGGATCAGTAACTATTAGGTAAATTCGTGAATGGGAGGATACCTGCTTATCCGGCCAGTATGAAATCATGCCGTATCGGATGGCTATGAACAGCAAATTACATGAAGGTGTAATATTGACTGTGAATTGTTGAAATGGGTGAGGTCCGGGAGGGAGCAACCCTAAGGCATCGCAGCCGTGCTGTTACGTCTACGTGGTGGATTTGGAAGGATTCGAGATGGGGCCTTTTGTTTACGTTGGTACTAGTAGGCTACCCTACTTTAAGTTAGGTTTTTGTTATATTTCATTATTAATTAACTATTATGAAAACGAGTTAAATCCATTGATCTTATCCTAAATATATGGATCAGCATAAAGCCAATGGTATCAAGGAAAGAGATTTCGCCGGTAGTGATCAAGATGCCTTTAATAATAGTAGCACGGTAGCTGGCTTTTCGTATACTAGTGAACAATCAAGATCAGATAGTGAAGTTACAAGACTCATCAAGGATTCTATAGCTAGATCAAATCAAACCATAAATAATAACATCTCTTTCAAAACTACAATCAGACAACTTGCTGTGGCCACGTCAAATATAATTAACGATATGCCAGAGGTGGCATCAAGGACAGTTCAGATCGCAAATAAAATAGTTTCTGTAGGAAAAGATAGTCTTAATACAATTAACCAGGTCAGAAATAATTTTTCCGTAAATAGGCGAGAATAGCTACATACAAGGAATGTTAAAGCTCTATCCTTTTCCTATGTTTTGAATTTTTTCATGGATCATGAATGCTTTTTAGACATTTAGGAAAAATAATTTCATAAAAATAATTGTGTTAATAGGTCCTTTGAATACTTATATGCCTAGTAATCTTCTTATGAAATGGATATCATCGGAAGGAATCAAGTTTGACGTTCATATTTTATGAATACTACAGTTTATTCGAAAAACAACAAAACTGTGTTTGTATTATAAAAATAATCTATATAGAATGAGACTGTATTACATTTCGATAAAGCCACAGAGGAACTGTCGTATGCAACTATAATAATTGACAGGATACAAGTTTTGACACTGCCAAAATAGCAAACTTGACAGTATCTTTGTTTTTTATGAATAAATTAATGCATTACATGATTCTTTGATTAGTCCATCGGCAGTCACAAAGTAATCTAAATTCTGATGGGTAATCAAAGTCTGTGGTCTTTCTCTAAATTTAGAAATATCTTTAGAAAAAGCATCTAGCCTAAATGGCGCCGCGTAAATCATGGTCGGTTTAATAGATTTTATTCTTACGAAAATTCATGGATTGTACCATTTTTAGATATTGTAAGTAACCGTTCACTGTAGATCGAATACATTTCATTATAAAAAATATGTACAACTATCTTGTGAAATTGTTATAAAGAATATCTAGATTATTTTTCTTGATTTCATGACACTTCCAGGCGGCGAAATTTCAAAAAGGGAACTTCATTTTATCTGGATCGTAGATTGTTCAGGTTCCATGAGGGATGATGGAAAAATACAATCTCTAAACTATGCTATTAGAGAGGCTATTCCTCATATGCAAAGGGAGGCCGAGAGTAATTTTCAAGCGAATCTTTTGGTTAGTGCCTTAAAATTTTCAACCGGTGCTCATTGGATTATCCCACCCACCGACGTAAACAGCTTTAAGTGGATAGATGTAGAAGCAAAAGGCCACACAGACCTTGGACAAGCTTTAGTGTTACTATCTGAAATATTGCATATTCCCCCAATGACTAATAGAGGATTACCACCAGTCCTGGTGCTTTTATCCGATGGACAACCTACAGATAACTTTGAAGACGGACTAAATAAGTTACTACAAGAGCCATGGGGTAAAAAAGCCATACGGATCTCCATTGCAATTGGAGAAGATGCAAATATGAAAGTACTTCAACAATTCATTGGAAGCGACGAGAGAAGTCCGTTACTCGCTAGGAATCCAGAGGCCCTTTCAAATTATATAAGATGGGTATCAACCGTAGTTCAGTCTGCATCGGCGCGACCTCGGAGTCAGCAAAAAAATGATGAACTTCATGATTCTAATGTAGAAATTCCAAAACCCCCTGAAATGATATCTACCGCAACGGATGTTTGGTAGCTTTGATGATGACTAGAAAAAATACTGATAAAAGTTATCAGTATGAGTATAGTGTTGGTGAATCTGTGCATATAAAAGAATTAAACTTGATTTGCAATATCGAAGCAGAGTTAGGATCCGGTACTCAAGGCAAGGTCTATTCTCTCATAACACCAAATAATTCTTCTCTTGCTTTAAAGTGGTATTTTCCTTCCATGGCAACGAAAGAACAATATGGTATTTTAAAGTCGTTGATTGACATCAAATCACCCAGCGAAAAATTTCTTTGGCCTCTGGCTTTAGTTGAAAATTCCGAAAAAGATGGATTCGGATATATAATGCCTCTTAAGGACAAGAGATTTAAAAGTTTCAGTTTATGGCTCTCTAGAAAAATAGACCCTTCGTTCAAAGTCCTTTTAACTGCCTGCTTTGAAATCTCGCAGAGTTTTCACCTTTTGCATTCGAAGGGATTTTGTTATCAAGATCTTTCAATAAATAATCTATACTTTGATCCGCATAGCGGAGACATAAGGATTGGAGACACCGATAATATTATCATAAATGGATCTGAAAAAGGAAATGTCATCGGGACTCCAAAATTCATGGCTCCAGAAATAATTACCGGAAATCAGTTACCAAACACACAAACTGATCTGTACTCGCTTGCTGTGTTATTATTCTATATTTTATTCTTGAACCATCCCTTAGAAGGCAAAGCTGAAAGCTCTATCAAGAGTCTTGATATTCCATCAATGACAAAACTTTATGGCACTAATCCTGTTTTCATTTTTGATCCAGATGATTCCTCCAATTTTCCAGATCCTATTTATCATAAAAACGCTTTGATTTATTGGAATATTTATCCAGAATTCTTTAAAAAACTATTCACAAAGTCCTTTACCAAAGGAATAAAGGATCCGCAATATGGAAGGGTTAGAGAAACAGAATGGCAAATTGCACTGCTTGAGTTAAGAGATTCGATGTACTATTGTAGAAAATGTGGTTCAGAAAATTTTCTCGATCCTAGTTTTCGTGAAACCTTGGGCTTAAGTAAATCAAGCACCAATCTTGTCAACCAAGATAATCTGTCGTCCACTATTCTGCAGAATTTAAATTGTTTCAAAAATATTGATGATGTTACTACATGTTGGAATCCAACTTGTAGAAACATAAACCACAAGATCATGTATATTCTAATTGATGAACGTAAAATGATTGTATTAAATCACGATACCCGTTTATTTTTACACCATGTGGATTTTTCACTTGGATATGATTTCACACGAATTGTAGCACAAATTACTAAGCATCCACACAATGATAACTTATGGGGATTGAAAAACTTGTCAGATACTACGTGGAAGGTAGAAACAGGGAATTCTAGTCCAATTGAAGTGTTACCAAATCAAAGTCTGCTTCTAACACCTGATATAACTATCAACTTCGGAAAAACTAAAGGTACTATATACTATTAATTATATATGATTGCCTATGATCATAACCCAACCTGTTTCATCCCGTGATTCTCATTCATTTAACAGCCGTAAGTGGATAGTTAATGGCGCCAGCGTAAGAGGCATTAGTCACTCTCGCGAACATAACTTGAATCAAGATTCTATTTATTGGATACGTTCTGATGATCAAAATCTTGGAATTTTATCCGTAGCAGATGGACATGGAAGTGAGACTCACTTTAGAAGCAAAATAGGATCGAAAATTGCTACCAAGATTGCGACAAGAACACTGCATAAATTTTTCACTGAATATCCCTTAAATACTACTACTTTCCCGGGAATCCGAGATATTATTAGATATTCAATTCCTAGACTTTTGGTAAAAAATTGGATTGATGAAGTCTCTGAACATTTTCAAAGACATCCATTTACAAGTATCGAACTATCAAAAGTATCGGATAAAAAAAATACTTCCGTTTTGAGCAATATTATTTCTAATCCACAAATAGCATATGGATCGACATTGGTAACCGCTGTCTTGACCGAAAATTACGTTCTGTTCTTTCAAATTGGAGATGGGAATATTCTAATTGTAGATAATTATAGGAACACAGCATCGCCATTCGATAAACTAGATGAAACTGGAGATGGGAATCAAATTGTAATACCATTAGACTATACCAGCTCATTGTGCATGAACTCTAGTTGGTTGGATTTCAAAGTGAGAATATATCCAATATCTGATCTAAAACCTAAATTAATCCTTCTTACTACTGATGGTTATTATAATTCTTTTGAAAATGAATCAGGTTTCTATAAAATAGGAGCAGATTATCTTGACATTCTTAATAATTATGGACTCGATCACATGCAGAACAATTTGAAATTAATGCTTAAGGCGACCTCATCAAAGGGCAGCGGTGATGATATTACTCTAGGTTACTTGTTTGAGAAAGACAGGTAAATTTGTATTCTAATTCTTCTTTTGAATTGGTTATTGATTTTTTAATTAAAATTACTCTCCATAGCTTTTTCTAACTCCAGCTTGAAGTTGTCGACTCTCTGAGCAATTTCTCCAACCTTGTCAGTGCCTAATTCGCTAGGCCTGATATCATTAGAATGCTGAATATCTGGCCCTTTGTTGATTGAATTATTACCGGAAAACCCTTTGTCGCTTGGTGCCGCAATTGTTATTTGATTCTCAACACTTTCCGTAAATTCACCTATTAACCCTTGGTCGAGTTTGTTTTTCGTTGTAATCCATGTACTATCTGTATTCGTCTTGAGAACCGAACCATCACTATCAAGATTTTGGTCAGCAATTAATGAATTTGAGTTCTCGTTATTATCTGCCCAACTCATTGAATAAAAAATAATCCCCAAACTAAGGGCAGAAACAACTACCATTATACAGATGAGATGTGTGTTAGATAACTTGGATTTGGAATTTAAAGAATTATATCTTTTGGATTTATCTTGCGGGGAGTAGATATTATTAATCTGTTTTTGAAGGAGTGTCATCGTATTATTTCTCCTTCTTTTGATGAACTCATCTTGGCAATTTATTGATAAGGCTCTGTCATAACATTTTATCGCCTCTGAATAATTTCCCTCGTTATGCAGAGATAATCCCTTGTCAGACAAAATGGTATAGTCTCGACAATTTATTGATAAGGCTCTGTCATAACATTTTATCGCCTCTGAATAATTTCCTTCGTTATGAAGTCTTTTCCCCTGATCGTGTATATACTTAATTGCACAGGAATTGATGAACATTAAATTCGAAACTGGATCATGAACGATCGGAACATTTGATTGAACTTCTTTCTTTTCATAAAGAGGAACCTCAAAGGCAGTGATAATTTGTTGACATTCATCGTCTGTCAACTTTTTGAGGCTCAACGCCCATACCATAGTCGTCCAAACAGCTGATTCCTCGTCCAAAACATTAGTAGAAACAAGCTTTGTTGTTATTTCAAATATTGCATTTTGAGAAGTCTGTTCTCCTGATTTATTGTTCAAGAGTTCAATAACACCTGACTTTGCACCAGTAACAATAAGAAAAATCTCTTTTTTGTGGGTGGAGCCATAAATATCTTTAAGGTATCCTTCAAGACGGCTATAGTCTTTTAGAATTTCAGGATCAATTATTGTCAAATTACTCAATGATCCTGATAAAGCAGTAATGGAATCTAACTCATGAACAAGGTTCGTACATTCGCCACCTCCGTGATTCAAACCAATAGGGAATTTGCATATGTATATTTAGTAACTTGTTTACCGATCGTATTTAATTCGTCAAATAGGTAAACGATTACGGTCTTTATCATATTAATTTAATGTCATCTTTTAATTAATATCGATTTAAATGGATTGTTTCAAACTTAATAATTTAACACTTTTCCTATTAATTCTGTAAGGAAAAGTATACTGAATATTTTCAATTATGATGTAGGCTACATTTCAATTGATTCATTTCATCCCCCTAGTTATACTATTCAAAAGTTAACAATCTTTAATTCTGCTTGGGTCTATGGGGTAATATTCATCAAAGCATGTATTACATACTAAATTTCTAAATCGTAAGTATTTTGGATTTTCAACTACCTTCGTATTCAAACTATTCAGTTTGGTCTTACATAAAATACACTTATTCTGTATTTCGTCAGGGAGTATCATTCGATGATATTCTTAAGCTAAGACCTTTTTGAACTTAATGCTTGGAAAATCGTCAAAGCTTATAAATATCAATCACTCTTATATCGCAAAATTAATCTTCCATTCGCTTAAATAGATGGAGTCAAATTTATTACATGTTGTCAAAATAGTCAATATATCGTTTTCAAAATTCTTTACTATACCAAAACCTTTGACGATATCCCTTTCCCTAACTGATCCAAGACCCGCAAAAACATTTTGCATCTTGTTATTTGCTAATAATTTTAAAGAAATTAAACTTATTCTACTAATATCCCGATAGTAGTTTGATGAATAGTTTATTCTATGAAATCGGCCCTGATAATAAATCGACCTTACATCCTTAAGATGCATCTTGACAAGTTGTGTATTATTTTGGTTAAGGAATCTTGCCAAGGTGTTCATTCTTTTTTGATATCGGTCTAACCAGGATCGCCTGATAACAGAATTTGGAGTGCCTCCATACCTGATTTCAAATTTCCATCCATCAGGTGCCC
This sequence comes from Candidatus Nitrosocosmicus sp., assembly GCA_013114705.1. Classification (GTDB taxonomy): domain Archaea; phylum Thermoproteota; class Nitrososphaeria; order Nitrososphaerales; family Nitrososphaeraceae; genus Nitrosocosmicus. Next base: position 10,769 of record QCWC01000026.1, read on the forward strand.
TTTTATATCGACTCAAGTTTGCATGAATATTTGGTTTTCCCAAGCTCACAATGCAGTCCGGTTGAACCTTATGCAATAACTTTAGTTTATAAATTAGGCCTTTACCGTTCACATATCCATCGGTATTTACGATACATCTATCGTAGGAGCGCGTTTTATTAATTAATTTACTAACACTTTGGATTATTCTATTCTCGCTGTTAGATGGTTGGAGACTACCAATGAAGCTTATATGATCGGCTTTTATCTTTGATGAGTCTATGCATTGATTCTTCAAGACTGCCGAACCTATGCAAGTTGGAGGCGCTAAATCTCCTTGACCAACGTCAGCATCTAATAATAACGGCCTTTGACCACTATCGATGAATTTATTTGCAAGATACAATGAAAAGGTAGATTTCCCAGAATCTGTAGGCCCTACAACCACAATGGTTTTATGTCTTCGATTCAAAATATCATCGGATATTTCTTTCCAGATAGACATACCTAAATTTGAGCTTTCATTTTTACCAAAAGGTCCTTTTAATTGATATTTATTTCCGATTAAATGAATCCTTGTACTATCTCTCTTTTCTACGGGTAGTGTCTTAAAGTTATTCCAAATAATTTTTTGATTCTTGATTCTTACACCTAATATATAACATTCCCCATATACAATCATTATTACCGGACCACGAACAAGGAAAATTTTCAATTTAATCCCATTATGAATGGGTGTCTTTAGGTTATAATTTTTGGTCTAATCCATTATTTTTCCAATCATCTTACTTTTATGATCGTAAGTATAGCGGATAACTTTACCTTTTTTTCGGTTAAATGTAAATCTACTATACCTAGCCGTTAGCTAATGGCTTGTTATCTTATTTGAATTCAGATTATCATCCAGTATATAGAATAGGTATATTTCTTCCATTTATGATATCATGATTTAGTATTCTTATAATGTGTGAAACCTAGAGTTTATGCAAAAGTCTTGAATAAATTAAATAACCAAAGATTGAACATAGATTGTGCAAAGAATAAGAAAAATAATATCAGAAATTCTTGTGTCTATAGCATTTATCTTGTTGGTGGTGTATATTCTAGACGTAGGAGTTGCAATGATAAATCAATCAGACGGTTTTCTGCCTTTATCTGAAAAAGATAGAGGAATGATATTTGGTGGAGGTTCGATTCTTCTATTTGTTATTTCATTCGGGATCGGCATAAACATACCATCAAAAATATTGACTATTCTGTTAGTACTAGGTGGGGCTGTCATGGGAACTACTGTTCTATTATCATCATTGCTTTTGCCTTCCGAGGACAATATCCAGATGTCACCTGCAGATTCAAAACAAATACCGATATTCGCACCACAGTTTATTGGAATAATAATTATCGGATACATAATAATGGGAATGGGAATATTGAGAATCATAAGGAGAAAATAGAACTTTCGGATTTATTTCTAAAACTCTTTATTCAAATTTTTTTTCTATTTATTTTAGGAAATGGACTTTAATTCACATAAACAAAGTCTATTTACTTGCTGGCAAGAATTCTTTTCTTTGCTATACTCTCGTTTGCATATTCTATGTAGTTTAGATCAATTTCTGTACCAATAAAGTCTATACCTAGTTCTATACATGCTAATGCGGTGCTGCCTATACCCATGAAAGGATCATAAACTATGAAATCTTTGGTATTATTACCATGTAACTTGATGCAAAGTTTAGCTAACTTCTCTGGGAATATAGCAGGATGAGATCTTTCCCTCTGGATGGTAGGATACGAAATGAACCACACATTTCCTCTGTCTTTTCTGTCCTGGCTTACAGATTTCCATCTTTTAATATTTGTCTTGTCTTGATAAGGAACTCCTATTGATAATTTGTCAATAGGCAAATTTCCTGTTTTAGTAAAGTGGAAAACGTATTCATGAATATTGGTCAAAAACCTGTTACTTCTAATTGGTTTATAATGACCAATTGAGAAACCCTCAGCGCATAACGGATTTGAATTTCCTATATCTTCTTTTTCTATTGAAATTGACTTTATCCAATGGATGGTATTTTGCAGTTTATAACCTGCATTCAGGAATTTATTTACAGCGTTAAAGGGTACTAGCGGATTTGATGAAGTCTCTCCAATGTTTAAGAAAAAAGATCCATTAAACTTCAATACCGAGTAACTCTTTTGTGCTATTTCGTAAAGCCATTTTAAATAGCCATCCTCTTTCATCCTATCATAATATTCGTTGTATTTTTTCCCTATATTGTATGGAGGAGATGTGACAATTACATCAATCTTGAATTCATTATTCATTTTAATTCTATCCATGAATTTGATACAATCTTGACAATAAATCTGGTTACGAGAAATCACAGGTCCTATTGTCAGCAGATGGATTTATAATTTTATTATCTTTTATCCCGATGTTTGTTCTATTCCAGCACTAATTTCAGAAATATGATCTTGTATAGTATGAATTTGGGTCGGCCGCTGTTTCGCATCTGCATTAACCTAATTCAGGAATACCCCGCAGATTCAAAAAGAGTTTCCATAAAATGTAAGGTCATTGTTTTAGCTGATTGCTATAAATATTTAATACTTCATCAACAGTTGTGGTATCTTCAGGAGCTTTATCATCCCTCACGTTACCGGTAAACTTTGGAAATCTCAGTGCGAAACCGTATCCTGGTTTGATCAAGTTTCTTCCGGTTGTATATACCGGACTTAAAGTAATTTCAGATGTAACAATTTCTAGAATTATATTAGGCTCAAACCAAACATCCATAGATAAAGCTCCTGCCTCTACTCGTGGGTGTTTTTTGTGAATAACAAGTTTATTCAGTCTGTTAGACAACGCAGTAAGAACGTCATCTTTAAAACCCGTGCCTACTTTACATATCGTATAAAAAGAATCCTCTGTCTTGCTATATGAACCCAATAACAAAGCACCATATTTTCCAACCCGTCTCCCTTTTCCATACAAGGCTCCTAGGATTACTAGGTCTAGTGAATCGGTTATTGTTCCCGAATATTCTCTCTTCAATTTTATCCATGCCCATTCTCGCGCTCCTGCTCGATATCGACTACTCGGATCTTTTAACATTAAACCCTCGCATCCATTCTCCAAAGCCTTTGTCATGAATTTTTCAATTTCGTCTATGGTTGATACTTTAGTTTGGTCTACTAGTTTAAGCCGATCATTCTTGATATTTCCAAAAGCATCTTCTAGCAATCTCCTTCTTTCAAAAAAAGATAATTCCATGGTATCTTGACCATTATAATACAATAAATCAAATAAATTCAATAATACTGGATACTTCTCCATTGCATCTTGAATTTCATGCTTTCTCTTTCTTTTCATTAGACTTTGAAAGGGAAGATATTTTAGATTAGTAGAGTTAATAGCGACTACTTCACCTTCTACAATAAAATTATCCGTGTTTTCATCGGCAAACATCTTTACAATTTCTGGAAAATGTGGTGTTATGTTTTCTAAGCTTCTGGTAAAGAGTTCAATTTGGTTTCCTTTTTTATGAATCTGTACTCTTTCACCATCGATCTTAAATTCAGCAAAACATTCTCCTTTCATTTTATTTAGAGCTTCTCTTGAATCTCTTGCCCTTTCTGCTAACATAGGTCGAACTGGCACAAATAAAGAAACCGCAATTACTTGGACATCTTTAATAGATCCTTTAGCCAAAATTCGCGCAATATTTCCCAGATCACTGGAAAGGTTGAAGGCATTTTCTAATATGCTCTTATTTTTCTTATCGCCAGTAAAGCTAAGAGCAAGTGCGTCAATCAGTGTATAATTTGCTATACCTAGCCTTAAAGTTCCTAGAACCAGTTTCAATAAGTATTTCGCCTCTAAATTAGATGAATTATTCAACATACTTGTGATATATCTTCTTTTTAGATCCAAAGAGCCTGTTCCAGATGTGTTCGCTATCTTTACCATGGTATCGAACACTTTCTCGACAGTAAGGTGTTCTTGAAATAGCGTACTTTGTACTCTATTATATCTTAAATGATATGCGACATCTCCTAAGTCACCGATCCTATTATATAGTAACTGAATTTCGTTTGAAGAATTACCAGTAACAATAGATAATGACCTAATAACCATTTTTTCAGCTATTCCCAATTCTTTTGAACTATGATCGGGCCCGAGTTTTCCTTGAATTAAATAGATAATCTTGTCAATTATATCAACAGGGGTTTTTTTTAAAAGTTCCACTAAAAACTGTGTTAGAGCGATTCTACTGCTTGTCGTCTCCATTTCCTTAAACGTTTGAGCAAGTTCTAGGAATAGCATCATTATCATTTCTTAAGGTCCAATAATTAGATTTGAAGATTACTTTCGTTTAAAGCAGTCAGTCATCTTTCCTAAACTAAAAAACCGGATGTATTGTTAATCATGTCTATGGTTTTTATACTTATTTTAATCACGCTAATGTAGAGTATGAGCACAGTAAGCGAAATAATGTCATCTCGTGAACCATGGACAATAAAAGCCTATTCCAATAATACCGCTCACGATGTTGCTACTATCTTAAGTAAAAATCGTATTGGGTCGGTTCTCGTTATCGACAAAGATATGACTCCCATCGGAATTATTACTGAAAGAGACCTAGTGAAGCGTATCTGTCTTGAAAGTCTAAATGCAAGTAAAGTATTAGTCGAAGATATTATGTCATCACCCCTAATAACGATAATGGCATATGACTCTGTTGATACTGCATCACGGATCATGATTACAAACAAAATTAAACGGTTACCGGTTGTGGAGGCTGATAATAGGATTATTGGCATTATAAGCGTGACAGATATTGCTAGGAACCTTGCAAAAATATTATTCGACGATTATAACAGATACAGATCTCTGAAGAAAATCATAGATATAGATGATATTGCAAATTAATATCTGTTGTACCAAATGGTTAAAATTGTCATTTTTACTAGCTATTGAACTCGAGGCCGGAATTTTTTGTGTACAATCTTTCCATCCTATCTCTAGACTGACATAAAATGAAGGGTTTAGTAACATAATAAATAACTATATCACCTGTCCATGATTATACATAGATGGTTATGCAATGAGATCATCATCTCTTTAAATCGGAATTCAATAATTCTATATGGACAAAATTGTGGTCCACAAAATTTTTTTTTTGTCATAGAATATCAATCAAATGGAATGCTGTAATGAGATCTATCCAGAGACAATAACAAATCAAATTCTAATGGAAATGGTTAAATTATGTGTGCAATTTTTTATAATAAAATGCCTTGGTAGCTCAGCCTGGCCAGAGCGTTGCCTTGGTAAGGCAACGGTCGCGGGTTCAATTCCCGCCCAAGGCTTTCTTGTTTGGTTAAAAGGAGATTGAATTGAACCCGCTTTTATTTGTGTATTTTGGTCTGAAACCGTATACGGTTTACATGATGCCGTATACGGTATATTGCAATTAGTACAATGATAACCTAATTTTCTAAACACAGAATTTGATCCCCGTCTTATATAGGTAGTATGAAGCCCTTTATGACAAAATTCACACCTGGTCAATGTTTTTCACTATTGACAAACTATTATTTGATCTTTGAGTAAAACCAAAATCTTTGCAGGATAACTGGACAACACCCAATCAAAGGAAATACAAAAAGCTGAATTGGAATTCGATTTCTTCTAGAGTCCAAATACCTTGTTTATAGAAATAGAATCCGCGATTCCCTTTCGCTAGTAATCCTTCATCCTAGGTGTAGGATTTAACGTTGTTTGATTACCCGATTCAGATTAAAACTATATTCAAATTCTATACTAACTAGGTTAATTCGAAGTGAACTAGACATTCATATTTAGAATTTAACAATCAGATTTCTCCTTATAAATTATATAAAATGCTTATTTTATTTTGCTGAAAATACGAATTGTGAATTATAGTTATAAATTTGCAATGTTGTCCATTCTAGCAATGACAATAGCAATGTTGTT
>QCWC01000275.1 GCA_013114705.1 Candidatus Nitrosocosmicus sp.
CAATCTATGAAGGAACTAATTTAATTTTCAATATTTAATCCTGATATTGGATTTTCTTCATCTGTTGTTCTGCCAGCCTCTTGAGTTCTTCCCTTGAAATGTCTTTCTTGTGAGTTGCGATATACCAGTTATTGCCTGCAGAATCTAAAACTCCCGCACCTCTGTCTCCATAAAATTCATCGGCGGGTTCTCTCATTGAAGTGGCACCGGCCAATAGTGCATTTTTGTAAGTCTCATCTACGTTCTCAACATACAGATATAAAAAACAAGGCATCGGTTTCATATTTTCGTTGGAATCAGATATCATGATTTTGTAGTTCTATAAAAATTTAATCACAACTTTAAGAAAACTAGAAGCAAACTATAATCTCGAACTAAATTGAGAGAAAGTCTTTGAAGATAAGGGTTCGCATCCCAGTATATCAGCATATCGTTATCCCGTAGCTTATCATTTAGTTTGGGCGCTTTGGGATTAGTGACAAATTTGACCATATTTTAGGGTTAATTTAGCTAATTGACGGCCAAGTCAAAGATCAGTAGCTGTATGTATAGCCTTGTGGTATTTTCGTTTCATCTACTGCCGTTCAAAGATAAGAAAATAAACTGGATCTTTTTTTCCAGAAGAAGAAAGAATCTGACAGATAGCCTTAATTCAGGTAAAACATTTTCTGGATGTGACAATAAGCCTTAATTGCAAAGATGCTGGAGATCCAGTTTGTACCCATACAATGTATGGTGAAACAGAAGAAGAACTTATAGAAAATGCAAAAAAACACGGTATAGAAGCACATGGTTACACTGAAGAGTCTTTCAATGAAGAAATAGCAAAGAATCTCGAGCATTTTAGAAAAGCAATGAAAACTACTTGAAATTTTTTTTGATTCACCATTTTTTTATTTATTCAATTAAACAGATTTGTTTATTAAAACAGTAAAGTATCTAACCAACGAACAATCCATTTATGATTATTCGGTCAGACTGTGAACGTGGTAAACTATTATCAGAAAAGGTAGACTTCTTTAAAAAAAAATTATAGTTTTTGGTTTAGTAATTATTGCAGAAAATACTGTTACTCTTGCTTCTTTGCATAGTCTCCCATACCAGTAAAGTCGATTGAAACACATGGCTCATCTCCTACTACCCATGCATCATGCCCCGGTGGTATAACTGCTGTATCCCCCGGTCCACCTTCAAGTTCGGTTCCATCATCCATTATGACTTTCATTCTTCCAGAAATTATGACTGATGTATGTGGAGCTTGACAACTATCTGTATTCACTAGTGGTTTTACGCATTTACTCCAACTCCATCCTGGTTCGAGTGTTGCTCTACCGATGATCACATTGCCCAGATTTACAATCTCTACCTTTCCCTTTTCAAACGTTCTTACTTCGTCTGGTTTTTCAAAACTTTTTGCTAATATTTTTGTTGTTGCTGACATATTATTATCAAAAGTAGGTTTATGATACTTTGATTATAAGCATTATTCCAAATCTATTCTAAATCTGATCCAGATTATTAAAAAGATCAAACTATTTGCTTATTAATCAATCTCCTGTTATAGCAATGAATATCAAAATTACATTTTCCCCTCCCATCTAGGATAAGGATTTACTGGATTAGAATATCAAAAAATATAAGAAAAAGTTGTAATTGATAAGATGAACGGGGTTAAGCCAAAAGACTTTATTGTTGTTGTTGTTGTTGTTGTGGTTTGAGCTCGACACTACCAAATAGGACGGAAAATGCCTTACACCATATCAATACAGTATCATACTTTGTCAAGTCAGTTCCATTTGGGATATCATAATTTTGATTTCCATTATTAGCTTTTAGTTTTCCAAGGTTGACAAAATCAGATGCACTCTTATCTGTTGATAAGTAGACATACAGATCTGGTCCGTTTGTCACCTTTAAGTTTTCTAACCTAAGAACATGGGCATCATCTTGTTGAAGTGGAATTACTTTTGCAGTACCTTGAGCATTGTGAATTCCATCATTGGCGCCTATAAATGACCCTGAAAGGATAGAATTATTGAGTCCAGCAGAAGAAGAAGATGATGATGATGAAATACTAACAGTTTCATTCATAGTTTCATCTATGATATTAGTAGTGTTATTATTGTCCAAATTAGCATAGCGGGTCATTAATTCATTTTTCTGAGAAGTACTCATGTTTTCTGCGACTTTGGCTCTCTCGTCTTCAGTCATAGTGTTAAAATCCTCAAAAGAGACTGATGCAGAAGCAGAATTTGGAGGAAATGGTTCATTTACTTCCGTGGATATGAACAAAGGTGAAGCCAGATATACCGTTACCACAGCAGCTACAATAACTACTGCCAGAATTGTGATTTTTTTATAAAAGCTCTTGTGTCCTATATTTTTCATGAGAAGTAGATCAGAATTGAGGATTATAAGCGATTTTCCACATTATGTCCAGATCTGATCCAGATGCATTGCAACAACTTTCATTCTCAGGATAAACACCACACTTTGTTGTTATGAATAAATTACAATATTTTATAGGAAAATCAAAAAAAAATTGTGATTAATGTGTGGGCTTATATCAATTTGTAAAAAGGATAGGTAGGATGGTCTCTGTGTGGTGGTTGTAGTGAAGTCTTAGCCAAAGGTAAATGTATAGAGTTTGAATCCACTGCCTTCTATATCAATTACTACAGACCTTGGCTGATAGTCGTCATACAGGCCGATATTGTATAATCGTTGCTTGTCTACTATTATATTGTCGTTTTCATCCAAATCAAGAGCATGATTAGTATCGTTTACATTTTGATTCTCTTCGAGACCGCTGTTGTAGTTTTCTTCGCCCCTGCCTACGTCGCCACTACTGCCAATAATACCACTAATATTCTTGTTGTTATCAGTGTCTTGGACTGTAGCATTTTGCCCGTTTCCTGAAGCAACGATGTTAATTGACTTGGCGTAGTACGTAAGAATAATTTTACCACTATCACTGACTAGCTCCACATTATCATTGTTGTTTTTCCAAACTCCATCCAAATACACCAGATTTCGCACAAATGTTGTTG
>QCWC01000276.1 GCA_013114705.1 Candidatus Nitrosocosmicus sp.
AAATGGTGATATCGTAGGTGAAGGAGATCCATACAAACAGACCATATATATAATTCATAAAATAGATAAAACTTTGGAGCGAATAGGTGCAAATCTATCCTCAATTGCTAGAACTAGAATATTTACCACAAATATTGATGAATGGAGGCAAATTGGTAGAGCGCATGCTGAATATTTTAAAGATATAGGGCCTGTAACCACTATGGTAGAAGTTAAGAGTCTTCTACAACCCGAATTAATAGTCGAGGTAGAAGCCGATGCCGTTATTGTTGAATATGAGGGTAACAGGTACGGATTTTGAAAGGGCCTGCTGATTTGCTAGCTAATATTTAGAATTTGAAATCAGATCCTAATATTTGAAACATTTAATCTTAACTTTATTTTCTCTTATTTGAATAATATACTTGGTGAGGATTTGTAACTGAATTTTTATTCGTTAGAATTGATTTAAATTAATTGGAAATTATATCCCTTCATATCTAAATCCTATAATTAACGAGAATTGCTTTGTGCTTAGATAACTCATAACATCTTTACCTCCTATCAGAGGTAACAATTAACGTCGAGTCAAAATACTAAAACAATTAAAAAAATTAGGGAGGGCCACTAGTTTTGTCATTACATGCGAAATAACTGCCTTCACCGGATGATATACAGCCTTGAATAAATCCTTGGTAGTAAGCATGGGCATAATGTTCCCCATTGATGCCGCAATCATTTTGTTGGGTTTGATTGTATGTACCGCTGCTTCCAGCTTCAAAACCAGAATGGTAACATATTTGATTCTGACTATCGTTTTCATCGTCATCGTCGTCATCATTACTACTGTATGCCACATAGGTGCTGATCGACATAGGTACCATAAATGCACTTAAAAGAACCATAGCCAATACATAGAATCCTACTTTCATCTTATTGAGGTAGTTGTAACCCATCTAGTATTTAAATTAGTAGCTACTCAATTGTGGGCCGTTCCCCCAAGGGTTTTGATTCTCTAAAGTGAAATATTCCAAGCTGATGGCTAAATCCATGCCTTAACTCTTCAATTTTTCCAATCTTGAATTAGACTTAAGCTTCATGTTCTGTATAATTCTTTCTTTTAGGATCTGTCTTATTGCAGGAATGGTCATGCTGTTTCAGCCCTGTAATCTCGACAATATATGCCGTCGTTAATGACTCTATGAATGCAATCGTTGTCTTGCCACTATCCTGACAATTCTTGTAACCTCAATTGGGATTCAATTGCTCGGTTTTAATATTATTTTTACCAACTACCACTATCTGTTTAACAAAATATCTGTCAACTAGCCATATCTTTTATGTTCATAACACCATTTCCAAGATTTGTTTGGTAACTCGATCATTACAGGATGTTTGGTTTCTTCATAATGTCTTCGTGCATGCAGACCGGTTGAAGAATCACAGCATCCTATATGTCCACATGTTAGACACCTTCGCAAAGCCACCCAGTATAATCCCTCACTTTTGCACTTCTTACACTCAAGTGTACTTGGAATGTCATTCTTTTTCTCTATTGAATTTTCTATATGGTCACATCCTTTAGTCATAGATTATAATGTCTGCAATTAGATTTAAGGACTAGTTTACTCTGGATTGATTCGCTAAAGGTAATAGAGATTAAATAGTATGTTTATCATGTTTTTATATTATGCCTCAAAACAATAAGAATAGCAATAATAACAGGGGTTTAGCATCAGCTAATGCAGAAACAAGAGCGAGAGTTGCTCGTGCAGGAGGAAAAGCAAAACATGATGAAAGAGGATTACAGGCTGCTAATGCAGAAACAAGAGCGAGGGTTGCTCGTGCAGGAGGAAAAGCATCGCGTAAAAATTCCTAAAAACTTATATCAAAATTGTCTTTGTATTAGCAAACTCTGATCATAATAGGGACTAACTAGTGTTATAATCATATAGCGAGCGACCTTCATAGCCTCCGTATTATAGGATAAGGTCATATTAATCGAATTCTAATCCAGAAGATTGCGAATCAATTACTCATTATGCTATGTATTATTTCATTCATCATATACTAGAGGTAGGCTAAAAGAAACAATAGCTCCCTTTTCTTCATTATCATAGCTAATTTGTGCCCAAATCTGTCCACTGTGTGTTTCAATAATGCTTTTCGCTAAATACAACCCTGGAGCAATTCATTGGCTTGACGTTGTGGGAAACTTTGAAAATGATCTTGGAAAAATATCTGGGTCTATTCCCTTTCCTCTATCCCTTTTGATATTACGGCTAGCATCATAGTCTTCATTGCTTCTTCCAGGTTTTCCTTAATATCAAATACCTTGACTTCTCTATTGTCAACAAGTATACGTTTAGAGTCTATATCATTTCTCTGAATCCTGTTGATTGAATTGGTAATGGATTTTCCATTAGAAAACTTTTTATGACATTGGTCAAAAAATTTGATATCACTTCAAATATTCTAATTTTGTCCGCATAAACAGGTATCAGGTCCTCTGATGGTTCAAAATCTATATGTTGCTATCTTTTGGTAAACTATCAGAGGAGAGTCTATTTCTGTATTCGATATAAATGTCTTTAACTACATCTTTATTTTCTCATTCAAGTTGAAATACTCTTTAAGCTCTAACTTGTAACTTTCAATTCTTGATATATCTAAAATATTACATACCAGTTTTTGAAGCCTATCTGAATTTCTCCATGTTGAAACTAGGCATGATCTGATTCCTCGTATCCGATTTTCATCCTTGGTCACATGCACAAATTCCTCATTAAACGAATTTTGCTTTTCTATTGTCGGACTGTTGAAAAAGTGATGGAAAATAAATCGTTCCCATTAACTCGAGATTCCTAGATATTGCTGGCGTTGATGTGCTTAGCTCATGTGCAGAAACAAGACTAATGTAAATTATTATACTATCGCGACTACAAATGTCCATATTTAATTTATTGGAATATCCAACTAGCAAGGTTTTGAATTTGTTCAATCAGATCAGGTGATGGTAATACAGTAACGGTAATATTGTTGGTCTTACTAATCAATTGGCTT
>QCWC01000277.1 GCA_013114705.1 Candidatus Nitrosocosmicus sp.
AGAATTTGTCAAGAAATGAAATAAAATCACTTTATTCAAAATACAAGGAATTTTGGAGTGCGATAGAAGAATCTATCTCCATAGCAGATTCATACGCCGAATTTAATTCAATAATCATGTCCAAAATTGCAAATTCTATTTGGGGATATAATATACTGTTTGTAAATCTTTCAGACATGTCCAGAGTCTTTAAGAGAGGATATAATTATTTGCTCTCCGAAAACGAAACTTATCTACAATCTCTTGACAAATCAGAATCCTTTTTCAGGGCACGAGGAATTTACACCGGAGTTAGCGCTAATCTGAATAAACATTCGGCGTTATGGTTACATTGCATTTGCGGGAGCAAAGCTTCATCTAAAATACGATATGATGATAATAATGGAGCAACTTTAATCGGAAAATGTATATCCTGTAAAAAGAACTTGTCGCTCTTCATAGGTAAAAAGGATAACGCTTCAATACAAGAAGAAAAATTGAACATGGTTTCTCCAAGAGCAATACCCATCTTACTATTACTTTCTAGGGAATTGTCAATTGCAGGTTATATTTCTGGGACGGGAGGCAGTGTTGGATATACTTTGGTAGGTAAGAAGGTTTTTGATGACTTGAAGGTAAAACTACCTACAATGGTACTGTGGGCAGGAAACGACGTTTATACAGGTTTCGCTCAGAAAGAGGCTTCTAACTATCTTGAGAATAATAATGTAACTAATATTCCTAATTTTGTTATCGAGATAGATAAAAAGTATAACGACTTGAGAAGCAAAATAGATCCACTGATCTCGAAAAGAAACATGATATATAATGACAAAGAGCAATTAGAAACATTATTGGGAGAATTATTCACGTATAAAGAGGAGCAGAGAAAAATAAAAGAATTACAACGAAATATTCAAAAGTCAAGGAATGCCCTAAAACTAAAGCCTTGTATTATAGACTATGCAGTCAATTTTGGAATAAAGAAGATAGAAAGTGAATGGTCAAATCAATTGGTCAGCAATAATGATCTTACAAAGCCAGTTGTAATAAATTAGCCGTTTCCGACGTTTTAATTAGATGAAAAAGATCAATGCGTTAGTTACATCAGTAGGGGGAATAGTAGCTCAAGGTATAATTAAATCATTAAAATATCATAATAAATATCAAAACAATACAGGTCATAGATATGAAATCTTGGGGACTGATATTAACTATGAAGCGGCAGGCCTATACCGGGTTCATAAGTTTTCACTGGTCACTAAGCCATCCGATCGTAATTATTTAAAAACAATTTTGGAGTTGTGTATTAAGAATAAGATACATGTATTGTTTATAGGGTCGGACGTAGAACTCCCAATTCTTTGTAAATACAGAGAGAAAATTGAAAATATAACTGGTGCCAAAGTAATTACGAGCAGAGAAAATGTAGTCGATATGTGTAGAGATAAGTATCTTACCTATCAGTTTTTAGAAAAGAATGATCTGAACGCTATCCCTACTTGTTTGCCAGATGATATGGATTTATTCTTAAAGGAAGAAAAATTCCCCCTAGTAGTAAAGCCGAGGGAGGGATTTGGATCTAAATTGTTTCAACTAGTCAGTAACCATGATGAATTGGATTTTGCTATAAGATCAATTGAAAACGCAAATTGGAAACCAATGATTCAAAAGTACTTAAATAATGATTCAAAGGAATACACGACAGGGATTACTATAGATAAGGATGTCAGACAAGTCATGTCTTCAATTACAATGAGAAAAGTCTTAAAGCATGGACAGACGTACAAAGCTTTTATAGACTATTTTCCACAAGTTAAAAAAATTTGCAATAGAATAGCATCCAGCTTGGATACGGAAGGACCAATAAACATTCAATCAAGAATAGATACAGACGATAAGAAAGTAAAAATTATAGAGATAAATTCTCGATTCTCAGCCTCCTGTCCGATGAGAACAGTGGCCGGAATTAATGAACCCGATATTATTACACGAAACGTTTTATTCAATGAGAAGATAAAAATTGAAAAATATAGACCATTGATTTGTATGCGTTATTGGAATGAAACCTATGTAGACAAGGAGAAATTAGATAAGGTCAAATCGAAAAAGTCAACTATAAATAAACTGAATTCAGAAATTTTTGACTATTTCTAATTGATCTCTGAGACTACCATTTTGAGATTCTTATTATCTCGAATGCTTCGGCGTATTTGCAGTTAAGCTGATATCCTCTGTAAGCAGCTCTCCCTACTATTGCATCTATCCAAATTGGACCACATCGCGCTTGCTGAGATTCAAAGCATTCAAGGGCGGATTTTTTTGGTTCAATATAGTCAGTCATATTAATGAAAAGTTGTGGTCTGAAAGCTTGTTCGGTAATTCCTCCAGGGATTGTAGTCTCATACATATAGAGATCAGTGGTATCTCTACTACCAGATATCACCGATTTGGTCAAAGCCTGATGGTCTTGATGAGAATCTCCTATCCACTGAGTGAAAACGGCAGCGGGTTTATAATCGAGCATATATTTGTCCATGATTCCAATAAGTTTTCTACTGTGGACCATTTGTTCGGTTGGAAGATCTAAAAAATCTGGCTCTGGGCATCCCAATACTTTGGAAGACCTTACGGCCTCCATTTTTCGTTCCTCTTTTTTGTCTCTCTCCGTAAAGTTGGGAAGGGTTGCTATAACCAGCTTTACATTATACCCCAGTCTAGATAGCTTGGCGACAGTCCCCCCCATACCTATTTCAATATCATCCGGATGGGCTCCGAATACGAGGATGTTCTCAGATTTAGATGTATTTGACATTAGTTTTCGTTTACGTTTATCTTAATGCTTTGATTACTTCGCAATCCTTTTCTTTGCAGGCAATACCTGGTTTGTCGGTGTTGTGAAAGTATGCCCTGTAATCTTCATCTATTTCCATGGCTGCTTGTAGAATCTTGCTTTTTATCGTATTAGATGAATTGATAAACATCTTTGTATCTTTGGGTAGACAGTGACCTCCTATTCCATCTCTTGGTTCCAGTATTTCGACATTCCATTTGGTA
>QCWC01000278.1 GCA_013114705.1 Candidatus Nitrosocosmicus sp.
AAAACTTTATAATCTACTGTAAACCTTTTGTGACCGTTGGCAATAGATACTGGTGATACCACGTGGATGTTAATCGCCACTGGATTAGTATTTTTGATGACTCCTGCTCTAGGTTTTTTTGAGTCGGGATTGATCAGATTAAAAAATTCTTTATCTGTTATTATGCAAACAATGACGGGGATGATGCTGCTATCTACCCTATGGTTTATAGTGGGCTATACTCTGGTATTTGGACCCGATGTTAGCGGTGTTATAGGAGATCTTTCCAATTTCTTTTATAACAACGTTCCATTTAGTGAGGGTGTAGCATTAGCGCCTACGATACCTGGAATTACATTTGCTACCTATCAGATGATGTTTGCAGTTATTACGCCACTGCTTGTTACAGGCGCATTTGCAGAACGTGTTAAGTGGAGTGGCTTTGTCTTGTTTGTGATCCTCTGGAGCTTGATAATTTATTATCCACTTGCTCACTGGATTTGGGGCGGAGGTTGGCTAGCTCAATTAGGTGTTTGGGATTTCGCGGGAGGTATAGTTATACATGTTAGTGCGGGTATGGCATCTTTGGCCTCTGCATTGGTATTAGGTAGACGAAAAGGATATGGACCAGAGATCATGGTTCCTCATAATCTACCGCTTGCGGCAATAGGTGCCACACTTTTGTGGTTAGGATGGTTTGGATTCAACGCAGGTAGTGCTTTAGCATCTGGACAGTTGGCTGCAACTGCCTTCTTGAATACTCAAATTGGAGCTGCAGTCTGTGCGCTTGTATGGGTAATTATAAGCTGGGCCAGGACAGGAAAGCCTACTGTTAGTGCAGTAATTAACGGTGGAATTTCTGGACTGGCAGGTATCACTCCTGCGGCTGGATTTATTACCGGACAGTCTGCCTTCTTCTTGGGAATTGTGCTGGGATTGGCATCTTATTATGGTATTGTCTTGATCAAAGAAAGATTAAAGATAGACGATGCGCTGGATGTAAGCTCAGTTCACGGCATTACAGGTATAACAGGAGCATTGTGGATAGGATTGTTTGCTACTTCGGCTGTAAATTCGGTCGGTCCAGATGGATTATTCTATGGTAATCCAATGCAATTGGCTATTCAGGCGTTTGGTATAGGTGTGGCTGCACTCTTGGCTTTTGTGGGCACGGTTGTGATATTGAAGATCATTCAATATACCGTTGGCCTTAGAGTTTCAGAAGAAGAGGAAGACCTGGGTCTGGATATATCGTATCATCAGGAGGTGGCATATGAAAACAGATAGCCTTTTTCAAACGTAATAATTTATTATTTTATTTTTTGATTCTTATTTCAATCTAAATTTTCTTATTAGAATGTATAACTAAATCTTAACATATTGTTTTTATAGTATTTATTTGATTTTAATTTGATGCTTACTACACTAAAAAATCATAAAAGTATTGTGATGCTTTCTGCAACGCTATTTGCTACCACTGTGCTGCTTTTTGGAGCCTATTCATCAAATGGCATAAACGCACAATCATTGGAAAAAATCACAATCGGTTTAAACTCAGCTACTTTTGGTCCATTGACTTCCAATCCATCAGTTAATCAGGTAAAAGTTTTGGTAGACTATCAAGCCAAAGACCTTTCGATGGTACACTCAACAATTAATGGTGTTATGCATGTTTTTGCACCTAACGGAAGCCAAATTAAGACCTCTTCATATCCAAACGGTTTTACAATCACTGAATCCGGAATCATCCAATTTGCCACGTCCTTTTCAGATCCTGCTTTGACAAATGTGAAAGTAAACGTTACCTTAACTGATTTGAATAAAACCGAAACAATATCAAATACAGTATCAGCAGACGTAGCACAGACCCTTTGAAATAACTAATCTTTCTTTTTTTTTGACCCGACAGGTTGAATAATTTGATTAATATTTGATATTTATTATCATAATTTTAATCAAAATCTGTTCTATTATTGTAAAAGATTTAATTAAATTCAATTAGATTTGACAAATTTATCTAAGAATGTTTAAATTGTGTTCGCTATAAAATTAGGAGAGCCTAATGTCATTCTTATTTCATAATTATTTTAAAGATCAAATGCATTTCATCTTGAACCCTTGGCTGAGGGGAAAATAATCATGGTAAGATTGCTAGCATTATTTATTGTATTTGCATTAGTATTGAACATTTCTTTCTCATGCATCAATAATGTTTCAGCACAAAATTCGACTTCCAGTGAATCATCATCGATTTCCAATGAAAATCTATTACTTTTGAACCTTAATTTAAACAGAATTGAAACTCAATTAAATATTCTCTTAGACAAAGTAAATGGCAACAACAATTCTTTTTTGTTTGAACATGCTTATATTCCACATTCTGTAGTTTATCCATCGATTAAACCAGTCGCAATTATGTTAGACAGTAATTTAGCTAGTAGTTTAGAGGCCAATTTAACTGATATTGGAATTAACTCAAGAACTTCGCCTGATTCACCTATTTTGCATTCAGAAATCATAAACTCGATAAATCTTGTTAATGATTTCTACTCTAAATTAAAGGATGCACTTCCTGCCCAAGATTTTTCCATTCTCGAAGCTCAGACAATGTCATACTTACTTAGAGACGCCTACAATTCATATGGCATTTATCTAAACACCTCAAAACTAACTGATCCAGAAGCCGCAAATTTTGCCACTATGGATTATGAGAATACATTAGGATTACTAAATCAATCAAGTGAGATTTTCGAGATCATAAAGTTAAATATGACTGATACAAAATCCAAAGAAGTTGAATACTTTGTTTCAAGTTTAAATACGTTGGTCGAATCTGAAAGTGAAGATACAGCAGAATTTATGAGATTAGTTTCCGCAATAGAAAATGATCTAAATGAATCAAATAACATTCGTTTACAGAGTTTCCCTGGTGCAGTCGATCCTGCTCTCCAATCTTATTATGACAACATAGATACCTTACTAAATAATGCACTTTCCTCCCTTCAAAATGGCGATTATGTTGCTGCAGACAAGAATGTATCTTCTGCAT
>QCWC01000279.1 GCA_013114705.1 Candidatus Nitrosocosmicus sp.
AAGTATGAAATGTGATGAGTCAAAAATTTTATTGATGTATGATGTGTATCTTATGGTGGTGCAAGATAAACTATTTTTTATTTATGTGTCAAAAAATGAGGAATGGAAGAAGCGATACGAGGAAGATTGGGATTATGTTTCTTCTCTGGCGCGTTTTTTCAAATGGTGGATCAAGCATGAATTTCATGAGGATTTAGCTGTGGAAGCAGACATATTGCCGGTGATTCCTGGAAAACTCTTTGACCGTGTCAACCTGGCCTATCTTTTAAGAGATCATAGAGAAAGAGGTTCTTCGATATTTCATTTTTATCTTACTTACTTTAAACCCAATTGGACAGATTGTCATTTGGAAGGTTATCATGGCGAGAACTTTGGCCTAACCACTTGGTTTAGACCCAAGGGTTTTTACTCAGATTTTAGAACTGAAAGGTATTTTGCTGATAATAATTGCGCAAAAATTTCTCATGTATTGAGCCATGAGTTGATGAGGCGTAAACAAAAAAAGAGAAAGGTATATTTTGACCAAGTACATAAAATTTGGGATTCGCATGTGCATGATTATGTTCCTTTTTTTTACTACAATAAACAATTCAATCGAGTTTCGAAAAATAGTGAATATAAATACGTTACAATGGATACATCAAAACTTGAATATTGACTTTTGAAAATATTCAAAATAATACTTTATCACATTCTACAATGCATTATCTATAGACATTCTATTTTCCAAATATTTTGTTGCAAGTATATGCATCTATGACTCTAACACAATTATTATACATGTCTTTTAATATCTCGCTTGATTGAGAAGGAGGAACAGGAGATGGATTGGAAGGAGGATTTGGAGGTATCGAAGGAGGCAATACAGGTGGTTCAAGTTCCAGACCAGGTGGCAAAACCAATAGGTTAGGTTCACTAGATTTTTTTGACTCCAAAGTTAAGGAGACATTCTGAATCATACCGTCTCTTAGTATTATAAGACTGACTCGATCTCCTGCTTTTTTTGTCATTAGGTAAGACTGTATATCATTTATTGTTCTCACCGTGGTATTATCAATACCTACGATCACGTCTCCTCCTAATTCTATCTTGTCTCCGTTAACCACAGCCGTCTTATATCCGCCTCTTATTCCTGCTTTATCTGCTGGACTATCTGAAGATACATTAACTACAAGAAAACCTGTTGTATTTGTCAGATTCATCATATTAGCTATTTCAGGTATTACATTTATTCCGTTGATACCAATCTCAGGTTGACTAGAAGACTCACGTTGACCATCAGAAGCATCAGGTCTTGTGCCGAGATGTACCTTTATCTTCTCAACTTTTCCCTCTCTTAATAAATCCAAATTAACTATTTCACCTACTGATTTTTTACTTTCTAAATATGAAAGTAAGTCGTCAATTTTTCTCACCGTTGTATTATCAATTCCTACGATCACATCTCCGCCTAATTTCATCTTCAAACCATCAATGTCAGTAATTACATCTCCTCCTTTTATTCCTGCTTTATCTGCCGGCCCGCCAAGTGGTATACTAATCACTAGAAATCCTTTTGTTTCGTTTAAATTCATATTCTCTGCTATTTCCGAATTCACGTCAACTCCCATTATTCCCAGATAAGGATGATTATAGATGCCTTTACTAATTAGTGATGGTACGATCTTTTCGATCATATATGATGGTATGGCAAAACCTACCCCTGAATAAGATCCAGTATTTGAAAATATCGCTGTATTTATTCCAATTACTTCTCCATTCATATTCAATAAAGGTCCCCCTGAATTCCCAGGGTTGATAGCAGCATCCGTTTGTATTACATTGGGAATAGAAAAAGTAGATGCTAATTCATTAGTTGGGTTTAGCGGATTTGGTTCCGTAGACGGTGTTGGTAAAATCCTTCCAAGCCCACTAACAATTCCCTCAGTCATAGAACCTGAAAGACCAAATGGATTCCCAATAGCTACAACTTGTTGTCCTACAGTAACTGAAGAAGAATTACCAATCTTGAGGGGAATAAGCTTATCAGTAGATACATTGGCTATTTTTATTACTGCTAAATCGGCATAAGGATCTGTACCTATTACTGCAGCTTTATAAGAAGAACCATCCAAAAAGGTCACCTCAAACTCTTCCTTTTCATTAGCCGCTCCGGCAACCACATGGTTATTTGTTAGTATATAGCCTTGTTTATTATAGACAAATCCAGAACCCAATCGAGAAACGAATGCGTCACCATTTAATTGAGTAGAATTTGAATCACCAGTAATTTGTACTACTGAACGTTCTATCTGTTTGAATAATTTAGAAAGATCAGATGAAGTTGATGTCGATAGTACAATATTCTTATTGTCACTATTATCGATTGATGTATTGTTCCATATTTGCGCATAGACTATAGGACTCGGAGGGTTATTGAGAGGGGAATAACTCATAGTATAAAAAATAGATAAGACAATAATAGGTATCATTGATATCACGATTAAAGACCAATTCATTTTCATAAACCTGTTTAAACTATTTTCCCAATTAAATCTTTACAAAATTTTACACTTCTTGTGTTCTTTTACATCGTAAACCAATCGACAGTAATAGAATTTTGCGAATTAAATAATTAAATACAGGTCTATTTCGAAAATAAATTTAATGAACAAATTTATAACTAATTTGATATTAGATATAATAATATTATCCAGTAATTCGAATTTGAATTGTTCTCAATCAAATAGAAATTATCACCTGAAACTGAAATGACTACATAAGATTAGTCTAATTAAGATCACACAATCATCAATAATTTATTTCCCTAGCTCAAATAGATTTTTTTCTGATGGGATAGCGAAATTTGATTTGTCAGTTTTGTCTATCATGATTACTTAAATTCAAAATTATTTATCCTGTTCGTATCCCGGTTAAATAAAGATAAATGGTAAATTATTAAGTATGCATCATGAATATTATAACGAATTTTAGGTAACTTTATTTAGTATTGTACATTGTCG
>QCWC01000280.1 GCA_013114705.1 Candidatus Nitrosocosmicus sp.
TCATGTTGCTTGGCTGCTCTACTGCCTTTAGTTCAGAGTCATTTTCCAATACGTCTAGAAATGCCATAGAGCCTCGTTCCTCCTGTATTCCGTGAACGTGAAATAGATACCTGCCTGCTTCTGACCATTTGGCCTCAATTATTGCAGTGTCACCGTTTGCAATCAGATGAGTCTGTGCATAATGGGGCTCATTCCAAAGAATGCCGGATGGCCAGACCTTGAATATTGTACTGTGTACATGAAATGGTGATTGCAACACTCCACCAATTCCCATCACATAGAATCTTGCAAGCTCATCTTCTACTACTTGTATTGGATTGTCCATGTATTGATTTGCATATCCGTTAATGGGATAGAACCTTGTGATTGTTGCAAGTGGATCTTCTGGGTCAAACTCGCTTAATACAAAGAGGTATTCCCTTGCAGGTTCCATGTCATGGTGGACAGGATCTATTATCATTGCACCAAACATTCCCATTCTCACATGCTCTGTTGTCGGAAACGCGTGACAATGGTACATGAAGAATCCTGCCTCGTGTGCCTTGAATGAATACGTGTATTCTTCTCCAGGTTTTATCATTGGGAACACTCCATCATTTGCAGAGTTGTGCGTTCCATGAAAGTGGACAGTATGTGCATATGGAGTCTCGTTTACAAACTTTACAGTTACCTCATCACCCTCATCAAATCTCAATGTTGGTGCCGGAACTGTTCCGTTGTATGTCCAGACAGTTGCCTTTACTCCTTTTGATACCTCAATTTCTGCATCCTGTGCAATTAGCGTATAATTTCTTTTTTGCGGATTTGGGTTTTCAGCCATTGGGTAAATATCATTAATGGTAATTCCGGCAGTCTTGATTTGTTGATTTTCTGCTTGTGTGACAATATTGGAATCTGCCATGTCTACAAAATAAAACACTGCAGATCCGATACCAATTATCACACCAATAACAATATACCAAATTGGCTTTATCGTACTAGTCATTAATTTTTGTAATGTCATCAAGGCATAAAAGCTAGTCAGCTGTTCAGCTTACCGATATACCTAACCTGAGACCATCATCTATGAACATCTGCACCATAGTATTATCATGAAATCAATTCAAACTCAAAAACCCCAGAGCAGCTGGGACAAGATGGTTCACGCACCATTCAAAAAGGTAGTCAAGTTTGATTTAATCTGCATGGGACTTGGAGTAGTAATTGGTGTGGGCGTAGGTGCATTCCTAGTATCAAGTATCTAGGAATGTTTTTTTATTTTTATATTGATATACAAGAAATAATGTGATGAGTGCAACAAATCAGCTAAGAGCAGACCATGATCAAATCAGACGTCTAGAAAAAATTACGTTAAAGTGTTCAAAAGAATTAATGAATGGTACAGAAATACCATTTTCAGATATTGAAAAAATCACCGTCATAATCTCAGAATTCATAGATGCAATTCATTATGGTAGAGAGGAGGATTCTTACTTTCCATGCGTTGCAAGTTATGACACACTAAAAGAAAAAATCCGCAAACTAATGGTAGAGCATGAGTTTGGCAGAAAGAGTGCAAGACAGATTACTCTACATCTAAAAAAATGGAAAAACGGTGAGGATGCAAGAGAGCCAGTTGCAAGATTCTTGAAGGTGTATTCTGTCTATTTGTTTGATCATCTCAACAAGGAAAACAAATTCTTTGACGAGGCAGAAGCGCAGATATTATCAAAAGAAGAAGAGGCAGAGATGTATGAGCAGTACAAATCAGTCATAGCCACAGTCAAAAAAGTAGAAGAGATGATTGCTGAAATTGATTGGCTGGAAACTCGCCCTTGGTATTTGGATTGATTTGAAAAATATCATTTTAGGCGTTTGTAAATCACTTTAAATTCTTGAGCAATACTATAAGATAAATTCAAAAATGTGTTAGTTGATTCATCGATGTTTTTCCTTTACAAACTGTTTCAATATTATAAATGACTTAAGATAGAAATTTTGAGGTACTAGTCCGATGGTTCCTGCTAATGTTACAATATGTGGAACAAGATTACTTGGGCTCAGCATCCAAAATGTAACCGGAATGTAAGCAATTGTCACTACCAAAAAGAATGTTCCTTTACCATGTCTTGTATTTCAAACAACTCTTCAGATGTCTACAAAGTAAACAGAAGTTGCTATCATAAGACCAACAATGCTCATTATAGAATTTCACATTAGTTTAATTATGGATGGAATGATTTTATATCGTATATTCAAATGGCTGAGAAATTATTTCCAAAAGGATACCAACCAATTCATCAAGTATCTGAAAAAGAGGATGTTAGAAACCAGCTGTTAACGACTATACTGAGTGATCATTCAAAAGAAAAAGAAGCAAAACTAGATACAGATATTTTTGATGTTATGAGTAGGAGAAGATCCACTAGAAAATTTGAGTCAAAAGCCATTGAAGAATGGAAAATTGAAAAAATATTAGCCGCAGCAGACACTGCACCTACTGCAGGAAACTTTCAAGGATTTGAGATTTTTCATGTCAAAGATACAAAGATGAAAGAAAAACTAGTTGGGGCTGCAAATAAGCAACCCTATGTGAATGCACCATTGGTCTTAATTTATTGTAAGAACCCTTCCAGAGTGAAACTCAATTTTTCTAAAAAAATGCTAACAAAATTTGCTATTCAAGATGCAACACTTGCAGCAGCTTATTCGCAATTAGCAGCCACAGCATTAGGTCTTAGTTCCATTTGGATTGGAATGATTGATGAAGAAAAGGTGGCAAAAATAATTGGTACAAAACTAGTACCATCATCGATTCTCTGTATTGGTTATCCTACTAAACAAAAACTTCCAAAATCTAGAAGAAACTTGTCTGAACTTATTCATGTATTAGAACCTAAAAAAATAGCCAAAATTACTAAAAAGAAAGTTTAATGAATATTGTCAATTACCTGCATCTATTTTATTCACCAAAAAAGATTCAATCTTTTTGAGAATAATTTAGTCGTCAAAGAGAA
>QCWC01000281.1 GCA_013114705.1 Candidatus Nitrosocosmicus sp.
TATAGGAAAAACAGCATTATGGATTGAAATTGATGGTGACAAAGCTTATGTTACAAATCCAGAAGATGGAAAAATTTCTGTGATTGATATTAATTCTAAAAAAGTTGTTGACTCTATTGATACTCCAAAAGGAGTATTGATAGTTGAGGCAGTTCCAGAAAAAAACAAACTATACGCTACAGTTGAAGACCAAAATAAAGTGTATGTTTATGATTTAACAACTCATGAAAAACTTAAAGAAATAGATATTGGAGAATCTGAAATTACATTATTCTCAAAATCTGACAAACCTTATGGACAACGAGAATATGTAACATTTGCAACAAGCGGAATAGGATTGGCATATAATCCAAATAATGAAATGCTTTACGTTGTTCATTCAGAAGTCAGTCACATTAATGTGATTGATACAAATAATGATGAAGTTGTTGATACCATACCAGTTGGAAAAACACCATTACTCATAAAAATTGATGCTGAAGCAAATGTTGGATATGTTACAAATTGGGAATCAAATGATATCTCAGTTATTGACTTAGCTACTAACACAGTAACAAAAAGTTTGCAGACAGGATTCGTTCCAAATCAAATGTCAATAGACCATGATAATATGAAATTGTATGTTACTCATCATGCATCCCCACACGTATCAGTTATTAATTTACAAGATAGTACTATACAAGATAAAATTCAACTAAAGGGACCAACACATGCAATAGCATTGGATAAAACTGCTGGAGTACTGCATGTAACATACACTCCCACTAGTGGAGTTACTGGTCAATCGTATCTTGATCGTGTAGAGTTTATTGACACAAAAACTAACAAATTAATCGGCGGAAATGACATTCCAGCAAATCCTTTTGTAATTAGAATCACGGACAATCAACAATTATTTGCTTCAGTTATCAAAGAAGGTATTGTATATGCTATTGATTTGACTCAAAGACCAATATATCAACAAAATGCAGAACAAGCAGGTACACTGGAGCCAAAAGATTCCAATGGTGGTGGATGTTTAATTGCAACAGCTGCATATGGGACTGAATTAGCTCCTCAAGTACAATTCCTCAGAGAAGTTAGAGATAATACTGTAATGAGCACTTCATCTGGAATGGCATTCATGAGTGGATTCAATCAATTCTACTATTCATTCTCTCCAACAATTGCAGATTGGGAAAGAGAAAATCCAATGTTCCAAGAAGCAGTTAGAGCCTTTATCACTCCAATGATCTCAACTTTATCAATAATGACATTGGCAGAAAATGGCTCTGATGCTCAAGTGCTAGGATTGGGAATTTCTATAATTGTGTTGAATTTGGGAATATACATTGCAGCACCTGCTGTAACTGTCTGGCAGATTAAAAAACGAATTTAAAAATTATATTTCCACAGTCATTATATCGTTGAATTTTTAATTATTAATGTAGATATGATTCCTATTGATCAAAATGCTAGAATAGGCCAAGTTCATCTTAGAGTATCTGACATTAATCTATCTCTGGAATTTTACAAATCATTTCTTGGCTTTAAAATAGTTGAACAAACAGATCATGTTGTATTTCTTTCATCTGATGGTAAGATGCCTTATCTTATTGCTCTTTCTACAGCTAAATCACTTGATTTAACTAAAAGAGCAGGGCTCTATCATTTTGCAATACTACTTCCGCAAAGAAAAAATTTGGCAGAATTTCTTTCACATTTACTAAAACACAAAGATACAATAAAAATTGACGGTTTTTCAGATCATCTTGTATCTGAAGCAATTTACATTCGTGATCCTGATGATATTGGAATAGAAATTTATCGTGACAGAATACCATCCGAATGGAAATGGATTGAAAACCAAGTAGTAATGGCAATAGAACCACTTGATATGGAAGGATTGCTTGCCGAATCAACTAAATCTTGGAGTGGATTTCCATCAGATACATCAATAGGACATGTCCATCTACATGTATCCAATCTTGCAAACGCAAAAAAATTCTATTCTGAAATTCTTGGTCTTACAACCACCGCAGGTATGAAAGGCGCATTGTTTTTTGCAGCAGGAAAATATCATCATCATATTGCCACAAATACTTGGCTTGGAGAAGACATATCTCAAGCATCAGACAGTTTTGCAGGATTGGATTATTTTATAATTCAATTTTCAAGCAAAGATAAACTAAACGATATGATAAGAAAATTAGAATTTTCTAAAATATCTGTTAAATCATTAGAAGATGGCTCATTTAGTATATTTGATGAAGATAAAATATCAATTCATTTGACTGTAAAATGATCAGGTTATTTGATAAAAGGAAAAAAAATTTGATCTTATGGACTTAATCCAATCTGTTTCATAAATGATTGATTATCCCAGAACAAATATTCTTCATCCATAACGCCATTCTTCCAATGACCTACTGTGCTCATCTTCAATTTGAAAGATTTCCCTGTTGGAGGAATTGAAGTTCCATCTGGTAATGGCATTGGTTCTGTAAATGTGCCTTCCATGACACCAATTACACTTGTCCATTCACCTGATGCTATTCTGACAGGATGTTCTTGTATGCGAGTATCAGGGGCATAAACAAACATTGCTTTCAAATCTTCAATGTGACTTTCAAGACCCACTGAATGATATCCATCTGGCCAATAGACGACTATGTCCTGTGAATGACTTTTTTTGAATCCGTCCCAATCCTGATTTGTAAACATTTCAAAATCGAGCTCATCAAATGTTTGTAGATGTTGCTTTGCAAGATTTTCAGCGATTTTGTATCTTTCTAACTCCATCTGCATATCTGTTGAAGTGGTGGTATTGTTTGATGTTTGAAAAATAGCGTAACCAATTCCCATTCCGATGATAAAAACACCTATGGTTATTCCAATCCACATGTTTTTCATTGTATATTTTATGCGTCCTGACTAATTAAAGACAATTGTTTCTATCACATTACCTAGTAAGGTTTTCTAACCTGCTAAGTAATTCCGCACGGTTCAATGAAA
>QCWC01000282.1 GCA_013114705.1 Candidatus Nitrosocosmicus sp.
CTTCAGCCATTAGTTAATTATTAGAAAATTGTATTTATACTCTGAAGCCATTTAATCTAACAAAGAGAATTGGATTGGTGTACTTCATAGTATCTATCGCCTTAGTTTGAGTGCCGCGAATAGAATGGTCAATTAAAAACCCATTTATCATTAGTGAGTGTTAAGAGTATTACACAATTTTCAGATTCTGAAGTATCACCTTCGTCAATTAGCTTTCCTTCTGTAATTTCTAATCGGACCTTCAGGCTTTTAATGCGGTCATTGAGGCTCATCATGCTGATGAAGTTTTTTGTCCTATGAACTACTTTTTTAAGGTCATCTTGTGTATTGGTTGATATATAGTGTTTAGTTTTCAATTTTTCTTACTTGAGATGTATCATACCATATAATTGCAAAAATATTTTTTTATGAATGTGTGTCTATTCCTTAAATAAAAGTAAGAATATTGAGCGTATAAAAGAAGACCAAGAATTGTCATTTATAAACAATTCGGCTATGTTAGAAGATTAGTTCTATATGTAACATCTTACGTTCAAAGTGAGATAATCAATTGTATTTCGTATACAAATAATTTATATATTATTAATTGGCATATGAATTGTATTGAGTCAAAGTAAGGAGAAAATTGACTTTGAAAATTCCATTCTATTTATAATTAACAAGACTGCAAAAGCGCTAATTCATACAGTTGATCAAATGTTGCGTGCCAAAGTTGGCATAACATATGGTCAATGGAGGGTCATCACAGTTTTAGCTAAAAATGACAATGAGGATAAGCATCAAAACAAAGGTTTGACTCAGAAAGAGATTGCGTCCATGATAGGCATTGAGGATTCTACCATTATTCCGATTATTGATAAATTAGAAAAAAATGGACTGGTCCTTAGACAGTCAGATAGTTACGATAGACGCAATAACAGGATTTTGTTAACTGAGAAATCTAGTGAAGTGCTAGACGTGGTAATCAATTACGGAGAAAAAGTAAAAAACATTTTATTGATGAATATTTCTGATAACGAATTATCAATAACCAAAAATACATTAGAGAAAATGTGGAACAATATACAATCTAGAAGACAACAAGAATGTCATTCTGATATAGCATCAAAAGAGAATCCTAGTAACAAATCTAAATTAGAAGTAAATTGCTTTGAAGAAGGCACAAACAACTTAATACAGTAGATCTATTACCTTAAGAAATCTTTAGAATTATGTAGTTGATATATATGGTTTCGAATAAAATAAGTCCTAAAAATAATAGAAAAAATGAAATGAAAAAAAATCAATCTATTACTAACAATATTGCTTCCATACAACATCAAGAAAAAGTTCCTTTTTCGTCTTGGAAAGTCCTAGTCATACTAAGCTGTATTGCTACAATGGTTATGTACGCAGAAACAATGCTGATACCGGCAATCCCTACACTCGTTAATGATTTTCACATAAACTATGGATTATCGTCTTGGCTTTTGACAGCTTATCTTGTATCAGCAGCAGTCATGACTCCCATAGCAGGAAAGCTTTCCGATATTTATGGAAGAAAAAAGGTGTTGTTAATTATCATGGCAATATATTCTACAGGGATAGTTGTTGGAGCAATTTCAAATGATATTTATTTAATGATATTTGGAAGAGCAATACAAGGTATTGGAATGTCAATGTTTCCAATAGCGTTTGGTATGGTAAGGGATCAGTTTCCGCTTAATAAATTGTCAATAGCACAAGGATTGATTACATCCATGTTTGCAATAGGTGCGGTAATAGGTTTATCAGTTGGAGGTATCATTATCCAAAACTTTGGATGGCGGATGACATTCATAACGATAATTCCAATTTCGATAATACTTTTGGTAGTAATAAAGAAGTATATTAATGAAAGTACTTATTGTGGATATGAAACTCAGAATTTGAAATCAGAAATCAAAATAGATAATAAACAAGGTGAAATAAAAACTAAACATCAGGATTTAAAAAGGTCAGAAAAAGTTAGTAAAAGTCAAATTGATATTAAGGGTTCGGTATTGCTTGCGATATTTATTACGTCGCTTCTCCTTGGAATAACGTTATTACAACCTGACTCCTATAAACACGATGTCTCTCCAAGCGGAGATGCTGCCTTAACTGTTTTACCTATTTTTGTAGTGTCCTTAGTATCGCTCATACTGTTTATACTAGTTGAAAGGCGCGCTATGCATCCACTTATGAACTTTAAAATATTTTTAGAATCCAAGATTTTGTTTTCTAGCATCATAATAATGATCGTAGGATTATCAATGTTTATGGTGTTTCAGACTATTCCAATCCTTGTACAAACTCCAAAACCAATTGGGTTTAGTGGAAATCCATCTGACACAGGACAAATTCAATTACCGTTTGCGATCGTACTATTAATATTTGGACCAACATCTGGACTAATCATATCTCGACTGGGTTCCTTGAAACCAACAATCTTAGGCTCTGTTTTGACAACCACCGGATTTACAATAATATTCTTATTACATTCATCTGAAATATTGATATCCGTTGGATTAGCGATCGTGTCAGCAGGCTTATCCTTAGCTGCAGTCGGCGCTATGAACATCATCCTTGTTGCTACACCTAGAGAATTTTCGGGAGTAACAATAGGAATGAGCAGTATGTTAAGGATAATAGGTAGCTCTATCGGTCCCGCCCTAGCTGCAATGCACATGCAAACAAATCAGTCAACGATCACTAACACAAATGGAATTACTCAAATGCTGCCATCATCTCTTTCCTTTGACCTTATTTTTCTTACAGCCGTGATACTGTCAAGCATTTCAATTTTGATATCACTGCTGCTCATGAAAAAAGCAAAATCTCAATCTGAAATTATTGCCTGAGCAACATTCCAAATGATAAAAGAGGTCAAATAAATAAAGAATATCTTTCTTCTAACTGTGGAGAGTCACACGTAATGTTCGGTTCGTCTATAAATCTAAAAAATATTT
>QCWC01000283.1 GCA_013114705.1 Candidatus Nitrosocosmicus sp.
AACCCATCAATACTAGAATCTTTTGAATGCTTTAGAAATTTGTTCAAGCCATTTGAATACAAGATATTAGAATAAGTCATTACAACTATAGGAGTATCAGTATGCTGCGTTTTTATCGACTGTATGAGTTGCAGGCAATCGACTGGTCGAATTCCATTTTTTAAGGACTCTGAAAATGCTTCCTGAATAACTGGTCCATCGGCCATTGGATCAGAGAAAGGAATTCCTACTTCTATGATATCTGCACCTGATTCTATTACTGTTTCTATGATTTGTTTGGATGTTTCTAAATCTGGAAATCCACCAACTAAATAAGCAATGAGTGCTTTCTCATTACGCTTTCTCAAAATTGAAAACTTTATGGTAACATTATTCTTCACTCAATAGTTCAACTCTTTATAATCCTAATCTTGTAGATAGTATTAATCATGGCTAACCCCATCCAAATAATCTTGTACAATATGCAAGTCTTTGTCTCCTCTTCCAGAAACAGTAATAACCACGGATTCATCCTTTTTAAAATCTTTAGTTCTTTTCATTACGTATGCCAAAGCATGAGATGATTCTAATGCGGGTATAATCCCTTCAGTTCTGGATAATTCCAGAAAGGCACTGACTGCTTCCTTATCCGTAATTTTGGGATAACTGACTCTCCCAATGTCTTTGAGATGTGCATGCTCCGGTCCAATCCCGGGATAATCCAATCCTGCTGAAATACTATGAGCCTCTTTTATCTGACCATAATCGTCTTGTAAAAAGTAGCTTCTCATACCGTGAAATATGCCCACTTTTCCTTTTGAAAGCGTTGAAGCGTGAAAATCTGTCTTGACTCCTTTACCACCTGCTTCGACCCCAATAAGTTTGACCTTTTTGTCTTCCAGGAAGGGGTAAAAAGAGCCAATTGCGTTACTGCCACCTCCAACACATGCCACCACTGCGTCGGGAAGAGAACCCGTCATTCTGAGCATTTGATCTCTAGTTTCTCGACCTATGACGCTTTGAAAATCTCTAACAATTGTTGGAAATGGATGAGGACCCATCACGGACCCGATGAGATAGTGTGTATCATTTACATTTGAAATCCAATCTCTTAAAGCCTCATTAATCGCATCCTTTAATGTCTTTGATCCAGATTGAACGGGATGAACTTTTGAATTCATTATTTGCATTCTAAAAACATTTAATTGTTGACGTTGAACGTCTTTGGCACCCATGTAGATTTCGGATTCTAAACCAAAAACAGCGCAGGCTATAGAAGTTGCTACGCCATGCTGCCCTGCTCCTGTTTCAGCAATGATCCTGTTTTTACCCATTTTAACGGCGATCAATGCCTGACCGAGTGTATTGTTTATTTTATGAGCGCCGCTGTGCAAAAGGTCTTCTCTTTTCAGATAAATTCGGGGTCCATTCAGTTTCTTGGTTAAATTTTTGGCAAAATATAGCTCGGTAGGTCTTCCCGCAAAACTTTGCAACAATTTGGTAAGCTCCTTTTGAAATTGTTTATTGACACTTAATTTTCGATACCATCTTTCCAAGTCTTCTAAAGCTGGAATCAAGGTTTCTGGTACAAATCTTCCGCCATACACTCCAAACTTGCTAGGTAGTAAATTAGCTTTCAAATTAATAGAAGAGAAATATGAAGTTTACCACTTAATATTCTATCGATTCACTTGGAGATTGCCAATTCTTGAATCCTTTTACCTATTGCTTCGGGATTCTCCATTAAAGATGTCCCAATCAAAAATCCATCCGCACCCGAATCTAACAAGCTCTTGATGTGATTGGGCTGATCTATACCACTCTCAGATATTACTACGTTCCCAGATTTGGATGAGCCATTCAAAATTTTTGTCGTTGTATCTAAATTTACCTCCAATGTATCTAAATTGCGGTTATTGATTCCGATGATATGAATGTCATGGGGATGATGCTTTTGAAGATTGATGGATTCTTGAAATTCTTCCATATCATGAGTCTCTAAAATTGTTTCAAGCCCTATTTTGCTGGCGAATTCTATTAAAGTCTCCAGATCGTTTTCGGCTAAATTTTTGTCAAATATTGATTTAATGAACAGCACACAATCGGCCCCCGCGTTTTTTGCAGCCTTTATCTGAATATCACTAACAATGATATCTTTCATCAAAATAGGTAAAGTGGTAAATCGTCTGGCTCTTACCACGTTAAGTAATGAGCCATTGAAAAGAAACGGTTGAGATAATATTGATATTCCACAGGCACCAGCTATTTCCATAGTTGAAGCAATCTCCTCAACCTTAAATTTATCTGGGTCTGCCAATATCCCTTTAGATGGGGACGCATACTTGATTTCCGTTATCAAGGGGACAACATGTGTCGATCGAATACTGTTTTTCAAACTAACTGTCTTGTGTGAAGAATAACTACGTTCAATAGTATTATCAATTTCATAGGCGCCGGCATCTATTGCCCTAAATGAATTCTTAGCTAATGTTCTCAAAACTGATGTAGAATGGGTAAACCTCAAACCATTTGTTACCATATCTGAATTCTTTTTTTACTTACTTTGTTCTGAATAAATAAAGTTAGCTGTAAAAATTAATATATCTATCCTTAATTTTCGCTTCTTTCTGATTCTTCATTATTCCGATGAGAATATCCATACAGGTGTTCTCGGTGATTTGACCAAAAGCAACTTGGGCGGAAAGATGCCTTAAATCAAAATTACTATCAATAAAATTTTTCATGCGTGATAATGATTCTGACTTTTCCATCATTTTTCTAATTCTTAAATTATGATAGTTGATATGAATCTCATTAGCCTCATCATAGTCCACTCCGTAAATATCGGATATTTTGAGATTAAGATCTTTTTCTTCCTCTTTAACAATATTCTCATGAAGGGCATCCAATGCATTCTTTCCTTTAGAAACCGTTTTGTCATTAAACTGATCGGAACTATTGTCCTTTCC
>QCWC01000027.1 GCA_013114705.1 Candidatus Nitrosocosmicus sp.
ACAAACTAGCACTGGAAGGTCCTACACTAATTCCCATCCTAGACAAATTAGAAAAAGACGGATTGGTAATAAGGAAAAGTGATCCAAAGGAGCGTCGCATGAATAGAATATATCTTACTGAGAGAGCAGATGGATTTCTTAACGACACAATAGAATGCGTTACTCAGATTAAAAAAGTATGTTTGAATGATTTATCTGAAAACGATATTTTAATTACAAAAAATACTTTAGAAAAAATGTGGCACAATTTACAAGACAGATTTAGCATCAGTAGTTCAGTAGAGACCAGGGCGAAGGGAAATTCATCTCAAGAGTCAAATCCTAATTTATATGTTAGAAATTAGGGATACTCTGAAATAAAATCATACTGCGGTTAGTAACATTCAAGAAATTGATTTAACAAGAGTGAACTTTGAAGATTGAAAAGAATTACACCTAATCATAAACTGATGATCAAGATATCTCCGCCGTGGAAAATACTGATAATACTTAGTTGTCTAGCCACTATGGCAATGTATGCAGAGACTATGCTGATTCCTGCAATTCCCACACTTATTAATGATTTTAATGTATCATACGGATTATCATCATGGATATTGACATCTTATCTCATAGCGGGGGCTGTCATGACTCCTATTGCTGGCAAATTATCTGATATTTTTGGGAGAAAGAAAATCTTGCTCATAATCATGTCGATTTACACACTCGGTGTTCTTGTAGGTGGACTAGCTGAAGATTTTCTGACTATGATAATAGCTAGAACTATACAAGGAATCGGATTGGGGATGTTCCCGATAGCGTTTAGTATTATTAGAGATCAATTTCCAAGGGAGAGGATCTCCATTACCACAGGTATCATTACATCCATGTTTGCAGCGGGATCTGTTATAGGGTTATCCGTTGGAGGATTGATAGTACATGAATATGGATGGAAAATGACATTTTTCACCATAATACCTATTGCTATATTGCTGTTGTGGATGATTCGTAGAAATGTTCGAGTGTCAGAGACTGGTACACCTCCTCATAGCAAAATGACCATTGGGCCTGATATGAAGCCTGATACTGCAAATAATAATACACAGTTTAAAGCGAATCAAAGGTTTTATTCTCAAATAGACATAAAAGGTTCGATACTCTTAGCTATTACCATCGTTTCTTTCCTCCTTTCATTGACATATTTGCAGACTCCCTCCGCGGAGGATCAAAGCTTTAACATAGCTGAAGTAGGATCGCTTAATCCTGACTCAGCTATCAATCAGATTACTCCATTTTTGATAATCGGAATTGTATCTCTTTTATTATTTATATATCAGGAGAGGCGAAGTAAATTTCCACTAATAGATTTTAGGATTTTCCTAAAACCGCCTATATTGCTTTCAAACTTGATCATAATGATTGTTGGACTATCCATGTTTATGGTTTTTCAGACTGTGCCTATCCTGGTACAAAGCCCAGCGCCTATTGGGTTTGACGAGAATGCAATTACCACAGGCATGATACAACTGCCATTTGCCATAGTCTTATTGGTCTTTGGGCCCACATCTGGGTTTATTATTTCAAAGATGGGCTCCATTAAACCTATTATTTTAGGGGCAATATTGACTGCTGCTGGATTCTTCATTCTGTTTTTATTTCATTCGACTGAGATTTTCATTTCTGTAGGCCTCGCTGTTTTGTCTACCGGTTTGTCGCTAGCATCTGTGGGAGCAGTTAATGTAACTATCTTATCAACCCCTATCGAATTTACTGGAGTAACAATGGGTATCAGTACTATGCTTAGAATAGTCGGTTCGTCAATAGGTCCAGCCCTCGCAGCAATGTACATGCAAACTAATCAGTCATTGATAGATATTCAAGGAATAACTACTACAGTGCCTTCATCCTTTTCCTTTGGCTTGATATTCTTTACTGCCTTGATGTTCTCCGTAGCGGCCATAGTCATGTCAATTGTTCTTGGGAAAAAACTGCTTGTGAGGACATAATCTGAAAACAATAACTATTATAAAAGGCGGGTTATATCCGCTCACTCACTTCCGTCAATCTCCACTATCAGCATAATAAGCTAACTTTTTCTCAAGTCCACTAAAAACCTGTGTTATGGAACAAAAAACAACAAGTAAAGTGGTGACTGACTATATCATTGACTTTAATACAAATTACCACAAATAGGATATGTGGTATTCAACTCCCCGCCCTGATTTCTCTTCGTTACTTGATGAATTCCTTTAGTGTGTTTGAATTTTGAGTTTTGACTTTAATCATGAATATTTTAATATTTTGCGCCGATAATAATAAATGACATAAAGAAAATACCTTTCTAAAAGGATAATCATGAAAATTGCAGTCAAATTGATTAGTTTTAAATTCTTGATATGCCTTTTATCTGCCTTGGCTCTGTTGTATATTGTATATCCTTTTGCAAGTATCATTACTTTCTTTGATCCAGAAAATATAATTAGTTCAATTCAAAGACCCGAGTTGGTCGATGCATTCATACTTAGCATTGTTACAGCCTCCGTTTCGACTGGAATAATAATATTATTTGGGATTCCATTAGCATATTGTCTGTCAAGGTATAACTTTCCTGGCAGGTCTATCCTCTTTGTTGTCGTTGTTATTCCATTGGTGCTTCCACCTTTAGCTAGTGGTGCACTTCTTCTTGGTGCCTTCAATCCTTCTTCAGTCTTGAATTTGTGGTTTCCTGAGATTGAATTTACACAGTCCGTAATAGGAATTATAGTTGCTCAAACTTATGTTGCTTCACCCTTTATGATACTTGCTAGCCTAACTGCATTTGGAGCAATTGACAAATCCTTAGAGGACATTGCAAGGATTCTTGGAAAGAAAAATTGGAAGGTTTTCATACAGGTGTCTTTGCCATTAGCTAAAAGAGGTATCTTGATTGGTATAGTAATGACATGGATTAGAGCAATAGGAGAGTTAGGTGCAACTCTTATGCTGGCTTATAATCCTCATACAATATCGATCCAAATATATGAAGATAATGCCATCGGGGGATTAACTTATGCTATTCCTAGCATACTGCTATCTATCATCCTTTCAATCGTTCTCGTCATTGTATATATCACACTAATCAAAAAAATCGATACAATAAATTTCGATAGAAACGATTTTCCCACCCTCAAAAATCATAGGAGATATGACTAGTCTTTGTATCTAAATTTAATTAACGTTACCAAAAAATATCTAACTTTTACACTGGGACCCATAAATTTATCCCTGGATTGTGACCAAATCCTGGTACTTATTGGGGCAACGGGAAGCGGCAAGTCCACTCTTTTGAATTTGATAACCGGATTAGTTAAACCAGATGCGGGTTCAATTTATGTTGATGGTCAAGATATTACTAATTTGCCAATTGAATCTCGAAAAATAGGCTATTTGATTCAAAAGCCAAGCTTATTTCCTCACATGAATGCATATAAGAATATTGTATTTGGATTAAATAAAACTCAACAAGAAGATATGAAATTACAAATTGCATCCCTTGTAGATACTTTCGAACTGACCCACTTATTGGATAGATCGACACAACAATTAAGTGGAGGTGAAATGCAAAAGGTTGCATTAGCTCGAATGCTTGTTTTAGAACCAAGAATAATGCTAATGGACGAACCTTTATCTCACCTTGACAACAAAACAAAAGTTAAATTAAGAATAAAACTTCGGTGGATGCTTAAGAAAAGAAAAATTTTGGGAATTTATGTTACCCATTTTGAGGATGATGTCTACGCCTTAGCTGATTCAGTAGCGATTCTTCAACACGGGCTCATTATAAAGATTGATAACTTGAAATCATTATTGTCATCAAATAATTTTGGCCTATCTGAAGCCAAAAACCCCGTCTCTGACATGTTTCAAAGTGATGATAATTATTTAGAGGGACAAATAATTGAAACAAAACAAGGGGTTTCGGTTTTTTCAGTTGACGAGCATATAATCGAAATCCTTGGAGAGTTCCCAATTAATTCTATTGTTGGTATCTTAATCAAACCCGAAGATATTATTTTATCTTTAGACCCCGTCAAGACTAGCGCAAGAAACAATATAAGATTATTTATCGAAAAGATTGATGATCCTGTATCAGATAACTTGGGAATTGTTAGTATTCAATTATCCTCTAAAAGTTTCCACTTAAGATCACGAATTACAATTGAATCCCAAAATATCTTAAGCTTAAAAAAAGGCCAATTCGTATATGCAATGTTCAAAGCCACGACGCCGCACGTAATACGTAGAGAGAATGTCGTGAGAAAGAATGACCACGAGAATCCCTTCTTTTAAAGTGATATCTAAATATGATGACTCGGTTTGCGGTAAAAGAGATAAGATGCTCGTAATTTGATTCTTTAACGTTTTGTATGTTTTATGTCGCCTATAGACATGTGATGTGTTAGTCCAAAAATCAAAAAAAATCTGAAAAAAAGTCTGGACTATATTACAAAAGTGATTTAAGAAGAGATAGACATTCTCTTAACTTGATATTGCTTATGCGTTTTCTTAAATATTAGATCTATTCAAGATACTAGATGACTTCAAATATCCAAATCATCGTACTTTACTTTGCTCAGGTTCGTGAAGCAACAAAAGTAAAAAAGGAGACTTTGGAAATATCCAAAAATAGCTCTGTTACGGATCTATTATCACTAATTCGTACTCGATATCCTAAATTAAGGAATGTAAGTGACTTTAATACTTCTGTAAATTACAAACTGGTAAACTCTGATGCCATTTTAAGGGACAAAGATGAAGTGGCTCTTTTGCCGCCGGTTTCTGGAGGGTGATTCTAATCAAATCCATTAGGAAATCTACGCATCCAGGATCAAAAAGCACTCAAAAAAAGCTACCCCAGACAAATGCCAATAAAAATCCTCTTATCTATGCTGATGAAGTTAAGGATGAGTCTATTGATCCAACAGCAACCAAACGACTTACCACTGATGAAATCGATATCTGTAAACTTTTGAATTCAATGAAAGATAAGAAGGGAAAATCTGGAGCAACTGTTGTTTTTGTTGGGTCGGTAAGAAATTATGGTAAAAACGGTTTGGTTAAAGAAATGGTTTATGAATCATACATCGATATGGCAGAACAACAGCTAAAACAGATTGAAAAAATTGCCATGAAAAGATGGGACATTAAAAAAATTAGAATAATTCATAGAATAGGTCCAATGAAGTTGGGTGCTAGTAGCGTTGTTATAGCACTTTCCACTCCACATAGCAAGGATGCCTTTGAAGCATGTCAATTCATTTTAAATGCAATCAAAAAAGAAGTTCCAATTTGGAAGAAGGAAATTCTGTCAAATAACAAGGTAAAGTGGGTTGTGGGTAACGCAATTAACATAGATGAATAACAGCAACAGATATTCTAATTCTATTCTAAATCAATGTACTTTCATTATATTTCTAAATGGCTGAACATTTTTAATAATCTTTAATGATTATAATCAATCAGCTATAAAATATGTCGCGAAACATTGATTCATATGTATCTGTAGAAAAAACCATTTCAATACTTCTTAAAAATATAAAGATTTCAAGAAAAACCGAACTTATTAATGTATATGAAGGCTTGGGCAGAGTTTTGGATCAAGATGTTATATCTAACCGCAATGTGCCGGAGTATCCTACTTCTCACATGGATGGGTTTGCCGTTCGTTCAGTAGATATAAATAATGGATCGTTAAACGAACCGGTCTTTCTGAAGATCTCTACCTCTGGATCTGTGCCTGGCAAATCTTCATCTTATTTCCATAAGAAGGGGCAGGCCACTAGAATCAATACTGGAGGAAGCATGCCTCGAGGGTCAGATACAGTGATTCCAATTGAAGATGTTTCTGTGATGGATAAAGATGAAATAAAAATAACGAAGTCACTAAAGAAAGGAAGCTTCGTATATTTGACGGGATCTGATATCAAAAAAGGTAAGAAAGTCATGAGTAAAGAACAGGTAATTCGTGCACAACATATGGGATTACTGGCTACGCTACATATAAGCAAGATTTCTGTCTATGAAAAACCAGTTGTATCAATCATCCCTACTGGGAACGAACTTACTGATAATATCCAAGAATTAAGCAATACTAGTAGCAAACTACAAAATAAAATTGTTAATACGAATAGCCATATTATCTCTAGTCTAGTCAAGGAGTTGGGTGGCATCCCTATAGATTTGGGGATAACTCCGGATAATACTCACGCTTTGAAAAACAAAATCACAAAAGCTTTGAGATCATCTGATTTGATTTTAACGGTCGGTGGAACATCCGCCGGTGAACATGATATCGTAAAATCAACAATAAATCAAATGGGGTCTCCTG
This sequence comes from Candidatus Nitrosocosmicus sp., assembly GCA_013114705.1. Classification (GTDB taxonomy): domain Archaea; phylum Thermoproteota; class Nitrososphaeria; order Nitrososphaerales; family Nitrososphaeraceae; genus Nitrosocosmicus. The sequence goes on from QCWC01000027.1 coordinate 6,347, forward strand.
GCATGATTGCTAACAAAGTGAAACTAGACCGCGGAAGAGTAGCAGGAATTGCGGCTCTTGGTGATAAACCGCTACTTTTATTGCCTGGACCTGTACAGGGAGCCTTAAATGCATTTCTTGTATTTGCTAGGCCTCTAATAGCGTTACTTACGGGAAGAAATAATCCTCAGGTTCTTACTCTTCCAGCAATACTAAATCAGGATTGGACTTCAAGGAAAAAATTTTCCAACTTTAAGAAAGTAGTATACATTAAAGTATCAAAAATAAGATCAAAAAATTTATTTACTGCAAGTCCAATTGTTGGCGAAACACAGAGCATATCCTTGTTATCAGAAGCAAATGCATTTGTTATTGTACCCGAAAATGTTCGTAAGTTATCTAAAGGGGATGTAGTACAGTTCTCTCTTTTACCTGGCTTTTCATATATTCATGACCTCCAGGTGATTGATTAGCATGTTGAGTGTGGCTAACGATCTTTAATGATCCTACTCCTGGCCCTATCGAACCTGCTGTTAATCCTCCTCATCATCATCCTCATGATCATGAGGATGATGATGAGAAGAGTGCTGTCCACTAATAATTTTGAAAATGTGTATTACTCCAGGGAATAAAGCATTTAGAGACTGGGATACTGCCAGAGTGCTTCCAGGCAAGTTTACGATTAAAGTCTTTCCCCTGATTCCCGCAATACCTCGTGAAAGCATTGACAGGGGCGTTCTTTTCTGACCGTAGTGCCTTATATTCTCGATAATACCTGATACCTCTTTGTCTAAGATTTTTCTTGTTGCCTCTGGCGTAACATCTCGAGCACCAACACCAGTTCCTCCGGTTGTAATTATAATGTTTATTTTTTTCTTGTAGTCCGAATAGGTTCTTAATTCATTTTCAATAATCTCTATGTCGTCTGGGATTATTTTGTACTCAACTGTGGTAAAGCCGTATTTGCTTAAAACATCCACTATTAACTTGCCGGATTTATCCTGATCTTTGTTTCTTGTGTCACTTATAGTCAGGACCACTGCATAAAGATTTTCATTAAAGTTCTCTATGAAATCCCCAATTCCGCCTTTTTTTTCTAAAATTGTGATGTTGTTAATAGATAAGGATTTTTTTAATGGTTTTAGAATATCATATACAGACAGCGCTGCAACAGTTGCTCCTGTAAGTGCTTCCATCTCGACCCCTGTGTTCCATACACTTTTGACTCTTACTTTTATTTCCATACGATTATGTTCAATTGTCAAATCTACCTTGATGTCATCAATTGGTATCGGGTGACAATAGGGAATTAAATCAGAAGTTTTTTTCGCACCCATGGTGCCGGCCATCCTTGCTATTTCAAAAATATTTCCCTTTGGAGAGTTTCCATCTTTTATGGCATCATAGATACTGTTATCAAATTCCAAAACAGCTTGTGCTATTGCACTCCTAAGTGACTCTGGTTTGTCACCCACGTCTATCATGCCCATAACAGTTGAAATTAACTCAAGATATCTAATTAAGATTGGGGTGGATTCTTATGATCCAATGTGCCTCCCTATATAACTCTCTCTCTGGTTATTTTGAAATGATAAAAATTATTGAGCATTTCAAATCAACACTCTAGGAAGGTCGATCTGGAAAAATCCTTAAATAATTTCATCTTTCCGTTATACAATGGTTAAGGGATTGAAGGCAAATAACTCTGTCTATTTTTTTGTCTTTGGCCTGGCTGCAGGTATCGCTTGTCTGTCTTTAAGCATTTTTCTAAAAATTGGTTTCAATGGATTGTTTTTACCCGAAATAGCCGCACAGGGTTTGATTTCCACTACATCTGGAGAAATTGAATCTCAAGCAGTACTTACCCTTGGACCTCTTGCCAAGTATTCAACTTTTTTTGGAGCTACTGTTATCAATGTTTTGATTTTTGGTATATTTGGAATTATTATAGGCAAACTGCTTCAAAAAATTAACTCTCCAGTATTTGCTCGGAGATTGATGCTTGCGACGGTGATACCTTATGTTATTCAAATCAGTTTAGTAATTATTTTTATGATGATCAGTACTATACCAGGACAGTCTGCTCTTTTACCTTCTTTACCATCTCTTGGCTTATTCTTGTTACCTAATATTATCTTTGGATTGATTTTTGCCTTTTTATATGGAAACAAATACTTTGAAAATAAGAAATTTGCTGACCAGACCGTTTCTGTATCGGGTGTTGATATACAACAAAAAAATAACTCCTCTAAACCTAATGGTATCGATTATGCCAAAAGAGATGCAATACGCGCCCTTATAATTTCAGTAATTGCAATTCCTCTCGTTTACTTTGGCTTTAGCCGTTTAATATCTGGATCGGATCAACAGACTTCGCCTTCATCACCATCAACATCACGTACTTATAATGAACCAATAAGACAATTCTTACAATCAAGATCAAAACCAGCTGGATTTGAGAATCCACTGCTTACTCCTCTCATTGACGCAGAAGTGACCCCTACCTATCTATTTTATCGAATAGATATCAATACCGTGGTTCCTACAATCGATGCGGCTACTTGGAATCTGTCCATAAAAGGCCTGGTGAACAATCCTGTCGTAATAAATTATCATGAGATAAAAAATATGAATGCAGCAGAAGAATTTGCAACTTTGGCTTGCATTAGTAATAAGATAGGTGGCAACCTCACTAGCACAGCTTTATGGAAAGGAGTGCGACTTAAGGATCTTCTTCAAAAAGCTGTGGTCAAACCAAATGCAAAATATATTGTATTCAGATGTCAGGATGGATATGATGTGGGCATTCCTTTAGAAAGTGGTATGATGGAAGGTACGATCTTAGCGTACGATATGAACAATTCTCCGCTTACAAACGAGCATGGTTATCCCATCAGGGCTATCGTTCCAGGATTTTATGGAATGATGAATCCAAAATGGATTACAGAGATAGAATTAGTAGATAAAACCTATGAAGGTTTTTGGCAGAGAAAAGGCTGGACAAATAACGGTATAAGCTCTATTAGCTCATCTATCGTAATCCCAGGCAAACAGCCCATAGGTGATAGATTTCCTCATTTGGTAGGGGATAACAACAACCTAGCAGCTGGCAGGAACATTCCTATAGCTGGAATCGCATTTGCAGGTAACAGAGGTATATCGAAGGTGGAGGTGAGCATAGATGGAGGCAAATCTTGGAAAACAGCGATAATTAAAGATCCCTTGTCACAATATACTTGGGTATTGTGGACAAGTGGATTCACCGCAGCAGACAAAGGCAACTATGAGATAGTGGTACGGGCGACAGACAAAAACGGGCAAATCCAAACTTCAACATTCGAAGATCCGTTTCCCAATGGCGCGGAGGGTTATAGCAAGATCAATATTTCTGTGACCTGATCTGGTCCTTTTATTGTAACGTCACTTTATACTTGTGGTCTATTTTTCTATCTGTATATCTCCTCTTCGCCTCCCTTACTAGCCACCAATACTATACATATTGTTTATTCCGGGTTCTAGTGAATGGTTTTTAATAATTTTTATTATTCCCTCAGGCTTTTCTAATATACAGTTACGAATATATTCTTGAATTTCTTTATCCGATTTTCCTTTATCTAGTAGCGCTTTTAAATCATAATTCTTCTTTTCAAACAGACATGTATGAAGTTTGCCTTCTGCAGTTATTCTAACCCTATCACAATCCTGACAAAATGGTTTGGTTATGGAGGGTATGAATCCTATTGTTGCGTTTCCATTATCAAACCTGTAAAGCCTTGCTGGATCGGCTTTATCGTTGTCCAAAGGACTTAGTTTCCCAAAATCGTTGTTTATTTTATCAATCATTTCGTCCTTGCTTACCACCAGGTTTTCTGACCAGATCTTAGTTCCGTCAAGAGGCATAAATTCTATGAATTTGACAGGACAACCGGTTTTCTTTGAAAATTCCACAAATTCAGATATCTCGTCGTCATTCCAATCCCTAATTATAACTGTGTTGATTTTTACGCGCAAATTCTGACTAACTGCTGATTTTATTGATTCAAGAACAATATCTAAACCGTCAATTCCACTTATTGATTTGAATCGAGTGCGATTAAATGTATCCAAGCTGATGTTGATACTTTCTAATCCTGCCTCCTTTAGGCCTGCCACTCTATCCTTTAACAGGATGCCATTTGTAGTCATGCTTATAGAATTTATCCCTTTTATCGAAGAAAGTGACTTTATGAGAGATATAATATCGACTCGAACCAATGGCTCTCCACCAGTAATTTTTATCTTTTCTATTCCAAGTGAGGCAAAAATTTCCGCCAAGTATGTTATTTGCTCGTAAGTAAGGATGCTTTTTTGGCTTAGCCATTTGGTATTATTAAAAGGCATGCAGTAAATGCATCTCATATTACACCTATCAGTAATGGAAATCCTGAGTTTCTTTGCGATTCTTCCAAAACTGTCAGATAATTCCTTTGTTGAATCTAGCACTCCTAATATGCCTTCACTTTCAAATCGCATTTCATGTATTTAGATATTTACAGTATTGTATCGAGTAAAATATTTTTTAATCAGCGATTTATAGAATTTTATAAACTTGAGTATGTCACAACAAAGAGGTAGGGGATAAAAATTTCTTCCATCAGTCCTCTTACACGTCTACTCATTGAAATAAGGGGTAGGGCAGTAAGGATATTCATTGTGATGGGGTTGCTTACTCTCGTGTGCATGTCACTCGGAGTATCCTTGGTTAATCTAAACGGATATGATGTACCAAATTTACATATTGATGCATTTAACAATATTTCGGTTCAAATAATTTCGTTATTAAAGAATGATCTCATACCCAAGAACGTGAATTTGGTTCAAACAGCACCTGGTCAGTCATTCAATGCTCAATTGTATGTGGCATTAATAATCGGCCTGGTAGGTACTTTGCCATTAATATTTAGAGAGTTCTTTGTATTCATAAATCCTGCATTATTTCATCATGAAAATAAGATTATTAAAAAGACCTTGCTTCCAATGGTATTATTGTTCATCATGGGATGTATATTTTCATATACCATCGTAATCCCATATACGCTTGAATTTTTGTACAAGTACGGACAAGTTATCGAAATTACTTCTTTTTTTGAGATTACCTCTTTCGTGGTTTTCACCCTGAATATGCTAGTGATATTTGGCTTTTCTTTTCAAATTCCACTTGTAATGTGGGCGATTACTAAATCTGGATTGGTTTCACAAATTTTTTGGATTAAGAATATTGGATATATCGCTATTTTTTTAATTATCCTAGGAGCACTGCTTACACCGGACGGCAGTGGCATAACCATGTGGTTCATAACAATACCACTGCTCCTTTTGTATGCTGCCGGATTAGCAGCAATAAAATTTGATTCTTTGCTCTATATACATTCTCAAAACCAAAAATAGCAAGCAATAATCTTTTTTTTTATTTGACATAATAATTTTTGTAATTCATTCTCTGGAGAAGGTGCTGCATCAATCTTGACAAACATATATACAATTATGAGTGACAATCTTGTACCATCCCATGAAGGTTGTCTCTGTTAATGTTGGACTACCACAAAAAATTCGATTCAATAATCAACTAGTAACTACGAGTATTTTCAAACATCCTGTTCATGAAAAGATAAAATTATCAAAGCTCAACCTAGAAGGGGACGCACAGTCTGACTTGTCGGTTCATGGGGGAATTGACAAAGCGGTTTATTCCTATCCCGTAGAACACTATGAATACTGGAGAAAAATTTATCCTGATATAGATATTCAATTTGGCATGTTTGGTGAAAATCTTACAACCCAAGGATTGAATGAAATGGATGTAAATATTGGAGATACCTTTAATATTGGTTCATCACGGCTTGTTGTTACTCAACCCCGAATGCCTTGTTATAAATTAGGTATACGGTTTGGTAAAATGGATGTCATAGAAAAATTTCTAAACAGTCTTAGATCTGGAATTTATTTTAGAGTGCTTAGAGAAGGCGAATTAATAGAGGGTGATGAAATAAAGCTATTATCTAGAGAAATGAACAGTGTTTCCGTAAATTATATAGTAAGCTTGTATAAAAAAAGGAATTATAACTATAGTGAATTACAACAATTAAAAACTATAACAAAATTGAAATTTTTGCCTCTGAATTTGAAAAGACATTTTGAGCAAGAAATTGATAAAGCCAAATACCAAAATAAATAGTAATGAAGATTCAATAAAATTTTATATCAATTCAAACAACGTTCTGATAAATACAATCTTATCATTTCCACACGAAAAATTTTGAGTAGAGAATATTCGAACTGGCTGTACCAAAAATTCCGATATTTTTAAAATAAAAACTTGTTATTTATCCAGAGGCAAACTGAATCCAAAAGTTGCACCCCTTCCATCATCATTATTTTTGGCCCAAATCTCTCCGCCGTGGGCTTCAATTATTTTTTTTGATATATATAGACTAAGGCCAGCCCCGCCTCTTGACTTTTTAACATATTTTGTAAATAAGAATGGTAAAATATCGGGGTGGATTCCGTATCCATTGTCACTTACAGTTACAATGACCTTGCCATTTTCTAATTCTTTATCCAGGTTTATCTTTACCTTACCCTCGTTTTGAGTAAATTCAACGGCGTTATCTACCAGGTTAGTTATAACTTGTTTTAAATATGCCTTGTCTCCTTTGACTGTTTTGGGACCTGGTGGATAGTTGGAATAGGCAAAATCTATAACGTGTTTGCCTTTAGTATACTCAATATTATTGCCCTCGATGTGGGATTGGTTGTTGTTGGTGTTATTGAGAAGTGTATTATGGGATTGATAATCTGTTACTAATTGTTCTATCATATCCTTCAAATCAAACGATTCTTTGTTTAATATCAATAAATTATTGTCTAGCTGTGAGACGTCAAATATGATATCTACTAATCTTTTGAGCCTCTTGCTACTTCTACTTATTGCCTCTATGGCATCTTTGTATTGAAGGGCAATTTTGTTTCCTTCATTTCTTATATTTAATTTTTTTAGGATGTCCGAAAATCCTAATAATGACTGAACCGGGTTCCGTAATTCATGAGCTGCCATGTTTATGAATTCTTTTTGCATATCGTCGTGGATTTTGATATGTTTGTTTGCAGACTCTAATTTTATGTTTACATTTTCCAATTCTGTGGTTCTCTTTCTGACTGCTTTATCCAGAGTTGAATTTACCTTACTTAAGTATAATATTAACAATAATACTGCTGCAATTATTCCAATTATTAGTGACAGCATTTGAAGTCTTTCTTTTTCAATAATGTTGTTCACTGTTGAGTAAATAGATGAAGTTGGAGTCACAACAAAAACTGCATATTTGGGAACTCCGTCTATATATACCGGATAACCTGTATTCAATCTCTCCTCATTTACGAATTCATATATGGAAATATTAGGTTGACCTGAAATCACGGTCCTAACCAAGTTATTCAAAATGTCATTGTAACCTGTAAGATTTTGAGTAAATTCGCCGAAAAATTCTTTACCTACTAATGAAGGCAGTGGATGAACTAAAATAACTGATTTATTGTCCAGCACTGACAAGTATTGCGACTGGATATCATAAATATTACCATAAAAATTGAAAAATTCGTTAACTGGAATTACTACACCAACCAAACCATTATAAAAAGAACCGCTGGAATTTTTGATTATTATGGGATAAGTCATTGCGATTCGATTTTTGTCATCCATTCCTAAAAAGGTGTCTGAGATGACAGGAGACAAGGTGTTTTTTGTTTGATTTACCCAGTCTCTAAAGGAAAAGTTGATCCCTGCATAATTTGTTGTGTTTAGAGGAGCTATATCTAATACCGAAACACCTGATCTATCATTTAAGAATAACCTATCCACAGGCGTACTCGAATTAATAATCCTGTAATAATCTTTCAATAAAGTTATTGTAGTGTTGGATCTAGTGTCCCAATTCATAACAGAAGGAGAGCTAGCCAGCCCTTGGAGTCTTGACAATATCAACTCGATATCTGATTCTAGGTGCGTTGCAATAGCCTTGCTTGCATCCATTTGATTCTGTTTTTGTTGTTCATATATGCTGTTTCTTATACTACTTTCTGTCTCTTGTTGAAAATACAAATACAATGAAATAGGAATAATAACAATTAAGATAGCCACTATGATCACTGATTTATTGGCCGTAAAAAAACTACGAATCGCTCCAATTTTCATTGTCAAAGTCTTGCATAATATATAGTTACATGTTTAGCATAAATAATTTGTTATTTCCCAATAAATACATTAACATACAAAACTAAACTTCCATATAGTTCTTATTTTTGGTATGGCATAATACTAATACTATATATTTTAGGGCAAATTTGGTTAGATGGCGTTTAGAAAGGATATCCAATTACCTATTTGTGCGAGGAGTTTCTGTTGATCTTCCCTAAATTGTTCAGTTGATTTTATATAATTTGTTAAAGACTTAATTAAAGTCATCATGTATTTTACTTGCATGAAATCTATTTGTTGTAATAATTATGCGCACATTTTGCGCATGTTGAGTATTTTTATTCTCTTGATGCCACTTTCTTACATTTCAAACCCTGCGTTTTTGCCCAATTATTCCTTTTCTACTTCTGGCGATCATACTAGCACCATACAGGATTTACCTGCTAACAAAACAATGACCTTTGGTTATTTCAGAACACTTGCGCCTCAAACTGATTCTCCTAATTCAACACAGATCTTTCAGCCTGAAGGGGTAATTACAGACAGTCAAGATAATGTATATGTCAATGATATCGAATCAAATGAGATTAAAAAGTATGACAAAAATGGACAGTTTATTTCAACATGGAAAAATTTAGTCAAAGATAATCTTTCGCTAAATCATCCACATAGCAGCGAAATTGACAAGCAAGGAAATTTCTATCTTACTGATCAAATTAATCAACGGGTAATGGTGCTCTCACAAAATGGAACTATTATTAACACTTGGGGAAATGAACCTAATGCTGAAGCACTATTTCTACATCCCCATGGAATTGCCGCGGATTCGAAAGGAAACTTATTTGTCTCCGATAGGGATCTTGACACAATACAAAAATTCACAAACAACGGGACACTCATAACCTCATGGGGAGATAAAGGAGCGGAACCTGGTCAATTTGATATGCCATGGGATGTAGCTATAGACAATCAGGACAACGTATTTGTACCTGATTACATGAATAGTCGCATTCAGGTTTTCTCTAATAATGGGACTTTTATAACTCAATGGGGCTCTGAGGGCCTCAATGAAGGGGAATTCAATCATCCTGCTGTAATTGCCTTTGACAAATTGCAAAATCTGTATGTTTCAGATTCAGATAATCATCGAATTCAAATATTCTCTAAAAATGGAACTTTTTTATCGGAATTCGGTGCTGAGGGGACGGGCCCCGGCCAATTTATTAAACCCGAAAGCATTGCGATTGATTTAGCCGGACGGGTTTATGTGGCCGATACTACAAATAATAATGTACAATTATTTGTGCCCAATAATTAGTTGAAATCCATAACAATGAAAGGCTCTGTTAACTTAAGCGTTTGAATTAGGGTAAATTTGAATTGTCATTGAACCAAACTACTCACTTTCGACAAGTTTGTTTGGAGTTTATGCACGATTTGAGACATAATGTTCTGATATTATTCATCCTAATCCATATGAAATATTGGAAAACATTTGAAA
>QCWC01000284.1 GCA_013114705.1 Candidatus Nitrosocosmicus sp.
ATAAAGAGATCAATGCTGTCCGCCGGGGTTAGTGTCGTCTTGTGCAATAGGGTCAATGTCAACTTGATACTAGATGCAAAAGTGTTATTTTCTGTGCAACTTTCTTTGGCAGATTCAGATCTACTAAATTGTTTCAATAATTGAGATGTTTCATTGCTTTTCTTGTTGGTTGCAGATACGTCGTTCTGACCTACTAGGGGTAAAGAAACAATCAATGCTGCCACAACAAATGCAGACCGAAATAATATTTGAATTTGATTATTTATGAATCAGGATCTCAACCAGTCTCCAAGCAGATGTGATTTTTTGTTCATTTATCAGTAAATTATTGAATGTAGACAGAATTGAGCACATATGATTAATGTCGGAAATGAGAACATTACAAGTAAAGGGGCTCAAATGTTTTTAGATCATTGCCCATTGAAATAAAATTCTAAGCTTATCAATAATATCAATGAAAGGATTGAAATTGTTGATATGTCTTATAATCATAGGTCTTGGTTCAACAAGTTCAGAATATGAACTCAACTTTAAAGTCTTGTAGATAAACTGCAGAATAGAAAGTGTGTCTGAAAAATAAGTTCTAAAACGTTATGGACTCAAAAATCGATTCTAAAAAAAGGGTTATTGTTGGCCTAAAGCCATGTTACCTAATTGGTCTTGCAATTGTAAGGCTACATTGTTGCACCCCCCAAGAGAGTAAATTCACCAGATATACATTGTGCGTTCTGCTCGTTTGCTTGACCCTGTTCAATTTCTTGCTCGGCATCGTTAGATTTCTTTTTTCCACCAGCATAAGCATAGTTGTCGCCAAAGGCCACTATAAAACCTATGAGTGCTGTTGCAATAAACATTGCAATTATTCCGACTTTATAGTTTTTTGTTATATTACTCATAGTAATTGAAATCTATAGTTGAAATTAATTACATCATAGTTTGAACAATGTTTTCTGCGGCATTCCAATGAAATACAATTATAGAATATTAATATGCAAAATAATCTTATTAACGTACACACTATTTATCGAAATGTACAAAGGTCCAACCATAAACACAATTTTAATATCAAATCTGAATTAGAAAAAAATTAAACTTGGTTAATACAAGTGTGAAATAATAATTCTATTTCGAATATCGGAGCAAGCCAGGTAAAGGCGGAATTTAAAGTCATTTATGAAAAGGGATTTCCTAATCAATTGATTATAGTTGTAGAAGATTTATCCTCCAAATCCTCATCGATCAACTATAATTAATTGAGATCTACTTTACTAAAAAAAGATACATCTTATTCTTGATCTTATTTTATTTTTGATAACTCTTATCAAATGCCTTCCCTATAATTCTAAACACGGGACCAGTATAATAGCTGATTCTGATCCTGAAGGGAATTCTTTTGGTAGTAAGAGAAAGACATCGAGTCGTAACTTGATCAATTGCTACACTTGAGAAGAATGGCCGAGTGTCCACCTACATCACGAACGGTCACGAAGTCATTTTACTCAAACAAACAGACTTGATGTAATTTTTAAAATTTTGGAGTGCTTTGGATTAAAAGAGAAGATATACACAACTTCTGGCCAATCAATGACTCAAATTATATAGTATTGAGTCATGGTTCTTCGATAAGTAAATCGCTATTGGTATAAACCCTACAGAAGCTATATTGCGATCTATAAGAAACTCACTGGCATAGGCCGATTCGGTTTTATCCTGCTAATGGTACAAATTTATGACTTACATATATTTTCAGACCATCGAGACTTTAGGTCAAGAATAATACTTGAGCAAAACGACTACAAGTAATGCCATTATAGTAGCAGCACCCCCCTTCCGCCCAACCAAATTTATATAGATACTTTGACTAGCACCTCTATGTGGGCCAAAACCGTGGAGATAACAAACACGGGTAATAAGATCTGTTAGATAAAATTTATCAAGATTATTAATAATAATTAAAATTAAAAAAAGTTAGGATCTTGGGACTGTAAATTCTATTTGTCCGACACATACTTTTGTTGTTCCAGTTCCGTCATTATTACAGTTTGTGTTTGGACCAATACCCACAGTAGTATTGTCTTCTCCTCCATTGCTACATGTACCTCCAACAGGACAAATATTCTTTTGATTGATACTTTTGTTTTCGTCGTCACCATCATTTGCGGCGTTATTCGAACACGAGGCATTCATAAGGCATACATTTGACTGGCGAATGTTTTGATCAACTTGTTTGTTGTCCGAACCATCTATTTGTCCATCATTTGTTGCGGTATTACTACATGAAGAATTGAGCATACACGTATTTGTCTGATCAGTATTTTGATTTACTGTGCTCCTTTCACTGTTCTCAACAGTAGCCGAATTTCCACTAAAGTTACTACATGATGAATCTAGACATTCATTGTGCTGATCAGTCTTTTGATTTATTGTACTGTTTTGGCTATTTTCCACAGTTCCAGAATTCGCTGTTACGGAGTTACAGGAAAGGGATCCATTACAACTATTGGATGTATCGCCATGTTGGTTTATTGTACTGTTTTGGCTATTTGTCACATCTGCAGAATTCTTCGCTAAGGAATGACAATCAAAGGTGTTAACACATTCATTAGAAGCACTACCCTGTTGAGCAATGTCGGTGTTTGTACTATCTACCACTTCCCCAGAATTCACTGCTGTAGAATTACAGGAAAGGGCTCCATTACAGCTATTAGATGTATCTCCCTGTTGGTTTATTGTACTGGTCTCACTACTTTCCACTTGCCCGTCATTTACTACTGTGGAAATACATTCGGAAAGGTTTACGCATTCATTAGAAGCACTCCCCCTCTGTTGAGCAATGTCGGTGTTTGTACTATCTACTACTCCAACATTATTCGCTACTATTGATTGACAAAAATCTCCATCACAACTATTGGATGT
>QCWC01000285.1 GCA_013114705.1 Candidatus Nitrosocosmicus sp.
CACAATCCATGTTATTATCGTTCATCATGATATATACATTTGATATACAAACTGGTAAATATCTTATGACATCCAAAGGAATGCTCTGAATCGCACTAAATAGTATTAATTGGTCCCAATATTTTTGGCACAATTCAAAAAATCACTTATCTTTGTTTGAATCTCCTCATAGATATCATTAATATCTTTATCCCCATTGATGTCGATTAGGCCATATTTTCTTTGCATAATGCTAAACTCCTTTTTTAATAAATATTGATACTTAATGAAAGAATCAAAAATATCAGATGATATTCCAAGATCGGCGCCTGATTCATAGTAATCGAGAGCCTTATTTTTCTTAAATACTCTGTGGATTAAATTGTAGGGATCAACATTCAGATAAAAAATGAGGTCCGGCTTAATTGCAAAACTATGCAATTGGTGCAACCAATTTTTGTCTATTCCTCTAACCGAGCTTCTTGCAATTAGAGTATAGATGTATCTATCGGAAATTACAACAAAACCTGCCTTTAAAGCAGGAATTATTTTGTTCTCTAGCTGATCAGCAAAATCAGCTGCATAATAAAGTGCCATTGTTCTCCTGCCCACGTAGTTTCTTTTTGCTTCTATGATTCCCTTTGAAATCAGATCGGATCTTTTTAAACCCGTATTAACTACTGCATGTCCATCGGCTTCTAATTTTTCAGTTATTTTTTGAATTTGAGTACTCCTTCCAGAGGCATCGGGCCCCTCTATTACAATGAATGATCCATTAATTTCGGTATCCTTTAAATATTTTATACCTGTTTTACCAATAAACCTTATTTTCTTGCTGATATCTTTGTGATTATCAGAAGTAATGACTTTATTAGATACTTTTTTTGATAACATTTTATTTTCGTAACCTTCTTATGAAGTCTTTTCATGAAGTTTATTCTTCATTTTAAGAACTTTTAGTACGTTTCTTCGTACCACATCTTGCTGTTTTTCTATTTCAAGAGTTCCATCAATCACTACAAAGTTGTCGTCATTAATCATAGATTCATACTCGTCCACAATTCTTCCTTGAAATATTCTATAACTTTCGTATTCGTCTTTACTTAATCCTAGATCCATTCCTGCTTCATAATGTTTCAGCTTGGGTCGACCGGAAATGATCCTATTTACTGCAGTTTCAATTGGCACCCTAAAATAGAATGTTAAATCTGGTTTTCGGGCATATTTATACATGTTCTTTACCCACGACTTGTCACATCCTCTAACTGTATCACGGGCTAATGCCGTGTAAATATACCTATCTGCCAGAACAATATAGCCCGCTCTTAATAACGGATAAATATTTTTTTCATATCTGTCGGCAAAATCTGTTGAATGTAAGAGTGAAAATGTCATAGGGGTTAATCTTGCTTTCTTCTTTCCCTTTGATGTAATTTCTCTCACTGTCTCTGATGAATTCCATTCGGTAAAGAAAACATCATATCCTTTTGATCGGAGCCACCTATCTACTAAATGAATTTGTGTTGATTTCCCCGACCCATCTATACCCTCAACTACGATCAGGATACCAACTTCATTCTTTTTTTCAATGTCTGCAATAGCAATCACCATATATTCACTATAATTAAATTATAAACAACAAAACAATTATGAAGTTTCATCTGATTCTCTTAATATTTGAACCTACACGTATTTAATATAGTTGGCCGTCCAATATATAAAAGTCCTTTTACTGTGTTTTTCTAACCAAATCATTTAGAAGTCTTTACTCGGTTTACTGCAAAAATTCCTTTTTCCAAATGTGTAATGATCCGATTTTACTTGAGGCAATTATAACAACATCGTACAAGATGAACCAACACATAGTTATGATTCCATCTCTCTTGTTTTAACCTCAAAGATAATTAGCTGGTAGGCGAATCAAACCCTTCACTATGATGATAATAAAACACTGAATTCAAATCCAATCATTATCATTGATTAATACAGTCTAAAAAGCGAAATGCGGACTAATGGTTTACGTTGAACAATCGATTTAATTCATAGGTTGTGATCGCAAGTAGGTAGATAGACAAATAGACTGATAGATAGATGGATAGGTGTGGTCTTGCTACAGATATTAACTTGGATTATCAACTCAACTAATACCGGGTTTCCGTTCTAAAGCATTTCTATCCCAATTTGCAGTAGTTGCTGCAGCAATGTAAGTAGATTCTAGAAAGTCGAGTAAAATTTTATCTGGATTTTCTGCCTTTCGAACCACCTCATATGGTAACATAAATTCTCCCATTCTCTTATCATAATATGCTTCCTCAGGTTTGATCGAAAATTCCTTGAATCCTTCCGGTTCTGGATAAGTATAAGAATAATAAATAGGATTGTCTATATCACCTCCTCCCGGCCAGAAACCACAACTACTTACTTCGTGTGAATAAGCTTCAATTGCAACGAATTTTGCCAAACCTGGTGCTCCCGCATGTGATGGAGCCGAACGACCTGAGAATCTTGTAACAGCTAGATCAAACGCACCCCAAAAAAAATGTACCGGACTAACCTTTCCTATAAAACGGGAACGGAATTCTGTAAGTATTCTGCTAGACTGAGACAAAATCTGCCATAAATGAGTAACATATTTGCGATCATAAGATGCATGTTTGTAATCTTCCTCAAATGGTGTCCTATCTGAAACTTCTACAGGTGTTGTCCACAAAGGAACATAAATGTTGATGTCTGATAAATTATACATAATGTCCTTGTACATCTCTGCAATTGGGCGTGGTTCTAACGGAATCTTTCTTGTAATACCTTCGCTTGTTTGAATGATAAAAAAATGATCTATGAAATCAAAATCAATTTGAAATTGTATGTTTTCGTATGACATTGCAGATGTAGT
The DNA here is from genome assembly GCA_013114705.1 of Candidatus Nitrosocosmicus sp. Classification (GTDB taxonomy): domain Archaea; phylum Thermoproteota; class Nitrososphaeria; order Nitrososphaerales; family Nitrososphaeraceae; genus Nitrosocosmicus. Next base: position 2,873 of record QCWC01000285.1, read on the forward strand.
AAGCCCCCTCGAA
>QCWC01000286.1 GCA_013114705.1 Candidatus Nitrosocosmicus sp.
TGAAGCTTTAAATTTTGATCTAGTCGATATTCCGATTGTTAAAAAGAAATTGCTTGATTGTTGAGTATTTCTGACTCTAAGAGAGATTCATAATTTGGCAATCGAATGAGCAGATATTGTGGTTTGTAAACGCATTAGGTTATCACAGAAGGATCAACAGCCTTTATTATTTCTGAATTATACAACGCGATTATGCATTTGACATCATCTTGTTTTGATAAACTTAACCGATAATCGATACCTTTATGCAAAAATAAACTTTGGATCGCGGAAGAATTTATACTGATGTTATTTATTAATTTGTAAAGATTCTCCCTCCAACCCTTATCAAGAAAAAGCAAATCCAGATCAATAAAGTATCAACCCATCTTTATATCAATAATATTTTCATTCAACAAAATACCTAACTATTTAATAATTTATGCACAAACAATAATATGTTTAGAATTTTGCTTTTGGTTTTAATTGCTCCATTAATTGCAGCAATCGGTGTGAGTGTATACGCTTCTAGTGGTCCAGGAGGAGTTTTTGATAGTCAGTCAGACAGCAATGCAGATGTATCTTTTTTGCCCGGAAAGGGAAATATGACATTTACAGAAGATAACGTAACAGTAGGACAAGAAAAAGCACTGAATAATACCATAGGAAACACTACCGAGTTTAATCAACCCGGTTTTGATCCAAGTGCGCCCATAAAAGAATACGAGAGTAATTCTTCTGATTGGACCATAATTGATCCATTCGATAAAGGTAGGTATGATTGATTAGAAAATAATCTAATTAATTTTTGTTACTATAATACGTAAATAACATTTAATTAACGACGGCTTATTCAAAACCAACTACTTCATCAGGATTCGCGTTTTCAGTAAATGGTTTCTTATAAAAGTAATAATCCGTTTCGTTTGGAAGATCTTTTGTAACGGGTTGCTCGACACTATTCATATTACAATCACATTCTTTTTCCATACTCAAGTCGAATATATTCCCAATTATCTCTGCATCTAACCACAACCCCTCGCATCCAGGACATTCGCATACCTCCTCATTATTTTTGACACTCAATTGCATTTCTAAGAAGCAGCGGGGACATTCCATACCCTAATATTTTATTCTGATCATCATTTATAATCTATATGGTCCACTATTTGGGTAAATAATTCACGATCCAAATATAACATACTTTTTGGCTATAAATTGCAAAATTTTGCAATCTTAACATATTTTTGACATATGAGGATTTTTGAACATCATATTTCTCAACATGATTAACGGATATCATAATTCAATCAGGAATCTAAAAAAAAATTAGAATTTTAAGAGTTTTAATTTATCCATGATCTCATTCTCCCTTAGAGATGTAACTTCATCTGAATATTCATATACGCCTAGTACAAGTCGCTGGCATCCAGGACAAAACTGATGATAAATTTCGTAATTCATTTTTGTTCTTTTGTTCCATCGCCATCTTTTTTCCATTTGAGGTTGAAAGGCAAAAGAACAATGGGGACAGTGCATCATGACTATAATAATGTAAATAAACTATATTAAATTTAGAAGTTTATCGGGAACAAATTCACTGAATTGAATTGAATAGTTCACAAGTAACATAAAAATTGAACATTGTTGAATCTTAGGTCCATATCTTAGATTAGGAAGTGAAATTAAAACATACACATCGATAATAAAGTGGTTGCGGGGAACTGCTATCTAAACGAGAGTAGGCCATGGTCGGAGGTGGAGAATTTATTATGGCATTTGTCTAACCTAAAACAGCACAAAACATTAAGGAAAGATAAAAAAAATGAGATGATCAGGAGGAGATAGCAACAGATTGAATATTTCTTGATCTCTATCCCATATTTTAGAATTGACCATTTTTTCTAATTTTCTTCATCAAGATCGATGAAGTTATCAAAGAAGGTCATTTTCAATTTTGTCAAGAGCCTCATTTACAGAATTGCTAATACCATTCTTTGCAAATTCTTGCCCTATGCTTGGTATATTGGACAATTCCAAATTCCAGAGAATGTTGATTTCAGTTTTGTTAGCATCTCCTCCTACCTGATAGAGGCTTATAGTCTTTACACCAGTAACTGCCCCCTGAGTTTGATTTTCGATGACCTTATACTGCTCTGGATTGATTTCTATTATCTGAAGAGCTTTATTGTCCATGAAAGGGGGAGCGGGCACGGTAACTTCTCGCTCAACTCTACTATTGCTGTCGTTAATAATATCTACCACTGTAATAGGCCAGTAATTCGGATTACTATCCAGGTCAGAAATTATTTTCCATACGTCATCCATCGATGCATTTACTATTTTTGAGGCATTAATAGTGTCAGTGGACTTGCCTTGTGCATATACCAGATTATTCGCACCGGAAGTAGTGACGGCTGTAGATATGCCCATAAGAGTAGAAAATATTAGCGTTACTGCAATTGTAATTGATACTAAATATCTTGCTGATTTTCTAAATTTCCCAGTCTCGATTGATAGTGATTTTCCTGATTTTGTCATTCAGTAACCGTTCTTTTCAGGTATATTAACCATTTTGGACCTATGAGATGTAACTTTGTTACCTAAGGTATTTTATTAGCTTTCATACAAACATACATAATATATGAAATCACCTTTTATTTTCATTTGTCAGCAGCAACAGAACTACATTTCGAAATACAATTTGGTCGTCCTTGGATCGAATAAACATTTTTGGTACAAAGTTGAAGATATAATGATTAATTGATTCATTGTGGTTCATGAATACCGTGACCGAATATTTATCAGGAAGGATATTCTCTTGAAACTCTGTGAATATGGTGAAATCAATCAAAGCAAGCTCATGAGCTATTGTGGATTGAATAATGTGAAACACAAAGAGATTT
>QCWC01000287.1 GCA_013114705.1 Candidatus Nitrosocosmicus sp.
AACCATGTAAAGAATCGTTTAGCTAAGAATGCTAAAATAATAAAAGCACAACTATAACTAATGAAGATGATTATTTTGAGATTCAAGATGTGATAGCTAGATGTAATTGTCATTTGTAAGATGACATAAACTAATAACATTGATAATGCCAATTGAGTTATGATTATCACTTTGTGCAAATAATGAGTCCGCGAAATAGGAATGCGATTATCGCGGTCCTTGTCTTCATATTCTTGTTTTACAAAAGTCAGGATCCAAAATTGCCCTGCTGCAAAGATAGATACTAGAACTATAAACATTGGAATATAAGCTGGGCCCAAACCTCCAATTGACGTAGCTATACTGACGATAGTTACATCGAATGTCAAAGCGACAACAATGACACTTACTAAGATAATAATTCCTGTTCTTCCCAGTTGGTGCATCGATGTTGACTTCATGATTTTCACAACGATATTTGATAATAAGTCATTTGGTTTGAATTTAAATAGATTATCTTCACTATCACAATCTGTTCAGGGGAATATCTTTATCAAGCCCTCTATCTATTTATTCATTAGAAATTTGTCAAAAAGTATTTTGATAATCGGGTTCATGACAATCATTTTTTATTCTTTTTTATTAAACATGACTCAAGTCTATGCTGACAGCGTGAATCCAGGAATTTATTCAAAGGATTCATCCCCACATGGGGTACCCTATGGTAAATGGTTAGCGAATTGGTGGAATTGGACTACTTCAATCCCAAGTGAAAATCATCCTAGAGACTCCTATACACCAGAAAAATGTCAAATAAATCAACAAGGACCAGTATGGTTTTTACCTGATATGTTGGGGGGCACCGAGGAAAGGACCTGTATTATACCCTCAGGTAAATCAATATTTATACCAATTTTAGTAGGTGAATGTGAACTTAGCACACCTGAGATAAAAACCAAAGAGGAACTACCTCAATGTGCCTCAGCAGGTAATGAACACGGCGTCATAACTGCAATTGTGGACGGTAGAGAGGTGTTAAATCTTGGAGATTATAGAACACAATCTGGTTTCTTCAATATTACAATAGTCGAAGGAAATATCTATGAATCCAATCCTGGCACTTTTACAGGTTTTGCTGATGGATTCTTTGTGTTCCTTGAACCACTGCCACCCGGAAAACACGAAGTGAAACTCACTGCAAGTGTCTTGAATCCCACAGAACCAAATTATAACTACGATGCAATATGGACTTACCATTTAGTTATTCAATAACCACAAAACATCGTACCTGAATAAGTATGGCTAGTGTTAGGTTTTCTATGAAGTTTATCGGATTCGTTGGTTGCACTGAGCTTGATCTTGCATAGGATACTCTTATATAAGAAGGAACTTCAGTTAATAGGAGCAAAATATGATATACAGATTTGAATCAAGGGCTTTTTAAAGTTAATCTCTAATATTGATGTAATGATACGCAAACACCTTTAATCCATTATTTAATATGCTCTAATTTGCAGTTTTACTTTCTAAGAGAAAAAACAGATCCTTATTCTCTTCTTTCAGTTTTGCAAAAGAAATTGGCTTGTAGCCTTTGTTACCTTTAATTATACTGTAGATTTTGGTTTTAGGTTCAAAGTCCAATTGTCTTAACTTATTGCATTCATCTAACCATTGTTCCATCATTTTGGAAGCCTGCAATTCTGACAGATTTTTGAAATTTAATAAATAAGGTCCAATAATTCTCCACAAACAATCCTTCCTATAATCCTCTATGGGAGTCTTTAAAAGTTTCTCTATCCAATCAATTCTTATTAAGTTATTATTTTGACTGTTCCTGTTTGTTGAATACTTGTATTCCGTCTTTATGTTTGGGATTTTCTTCCTTTTGTCTCGAGTCAGATTAATTTCTTGTTGGGTTAGCCAAATTCTAAATTCATGGACAAGTGCTTCCACATCGGTCCTCTTGCCATTCCATTTTTGAAGAAACTTAACTTTTGATTCTTCATTACTTAATTCCTTGTTCAAACATTTGGAGTTATAAGTTTCAGGGATTCTAATAAGACAGGTCTTATACTTTGGCCTATGATTCGGATCTGACTTTCCACTTGTAAAATAATCTTCTGCAAATTGCATGAAAACTTCTGAGATGTAATAATGTGAATATTTTCCTTTTGGCTAAAAGAGATACGGGAACTTATCTGTGGAAAATGTATATTCATTGTCTAAGACTGGAACATCAATTGGCAGGTAAATATGATAACCATTCCCTGTAAAAGACACTGTCGGATGGGACCCATTGAGTTGTTCCATTTTTCTTAATGTGCTATTCTTTACTTTGTCTAATTTCTTAATGTCGTTACTGAAGTTTGAAAGATCCAAGTCGATGAAAATGAAGTTTGGTGGTTGAATTAGTATTCCATCTTTAGTTATAACTTCAGGATATGCATTTATTCGACAATCAATAAGGTCAGCTTGCTCACATTGCTTTATCAAATCCTCTCTGGACTGAACTGTAAATTGTCCACTAAAGCGAGCAGTCATCATTTTTCTTGGGAACTCTTGTAAAGGACTTTGAAAGTGAGATAAGATAAAGTCTAGGGAGGTGTTAAGAATTTTTACCCCCACCTACTCATTAAAATTAAAGATAACTTTTGACAAAGGATTTTTCACCGTTTATTATCAATATATCAATTTTCCTATCTAATCTGTTACCTGGTAGCTTGTTTAATTCTTTCTCATGATTGAAATAATAATGGTTTTGCATACTATCCCGGTGTGACTCTTTGAACTTACAGAAAGAACAATGATATACTTCAATTACACACTCTATAAGATGACTTGAATCATAGTCGTCGAAGATTAATAGGCTCATTCATTTAACAGTCCTTTACTTTTCTCC
>QCWC01000288.1 GCA_013114705.1 Candidatus Nitrosocosmicus sp.
GAAATTACTACCATGATATCAAAAGGAGAATAAGTTTGGATTGAAACTAATTATTGAATACATGGATTGCGATTTTAAATATTGGATATAATGTAATCTTACACAGTAATGCTTAATGTTTAACCTCATTAGATGTATTGGTCTTAATTCATTAAAATAATTATGAGTACTGATCATATGGAATTTGTTGCTGCTACCATTGCTACCACTACTGCCTCCGCTGTCTGGCCTAGTAGTACGAAACTATAGTTAAATCGACATTTATACTCCGTTTTTCCCATAGCTTTTGTTGATATATTTATAATATGTTTAGATAGTAATAGTATGAGTTCAAATATAGACTGGACAGATGTTATTAAAAAGGAAGCAAGAGGATTAAATGATTATGATCTGGGTGAAGTCCAAGAGGTTTCTAATGGAATAATCCTAACTCAGAAAGGTATTGTAAACAAGGAAATTTTTAGTATCCCGCAAAGCATTGTTGCAAGCTACGATGGAAAGGTATTACGCTTCAGAATCTCAGAAGACGAGGCTACCAGCAAATATAAAAAATATTTTAAAAGAGATCCAAATGATATGGGTACAGATAATACTGAATTGGAGAATAAATCACCAAAGTTCGATGCTCCCAAGATTGATACGGTAATTGATAACGCAGTTGACGATACCTTGGAAGAGGCATTAATACCACCAACGGCAGAAGAAATGGAAATTGAAAAGAAAGTCCAAAAAGAACGAGCAGCCTTAGTAGATGAAGCTAATTCAGATATTACCATTACTAATGATAATCCTTCCTCGTATGTAGTGAATAATACAGAAGATACTCAATCCGAGATGGATGCGGATAAACAAGTTAGAGAACCGTTAAATTCAAAAGAAGATGTATCAGATCCTTTGAAAAAGGAAGAAGCTGGCATTTCATAGTTCTACAATTTTCCTGCTATAAGAAAAAGTCTGTTAATTGATATATCCACTAAAGAATCATCTAAATCCAATATCTATAACCTTACCATCAAAATCAAAAGTATTTTTACATTATTCAAGCGATGTTCTTATAATTTGTTATATTAGGCATAGTATGTCTCTTAACAAAGATGATAATAGAGTAGTAATTATTACTGGTTTGAGTCAAGGGATAGGGCAGTCAATTTTAAAAGATTTTGTAGAGTCTGGAACTAATGTTTTGGCTAATTCACCTAATGAGCAAGAGTTAAAAAAAATAGTTTCAAGTATTTCAGATTTAAATGATTATGATAATAACAATAGAATATCATATCTTGTAGGCGACATCACTGAAAAAGGATTTGCTGAAGTATTAATGGAAGAAGCAATAAAAAAATGGGGAAGAATTGATATCTTAATCATTAATGGAAAAATAACTAACAATCCCAAGATAAAGTGTGATGATGAAGTTATATCTGAAAATAAACAACAGCAACGAGAACAGCCATCTTCATATTTTGTGCCCGAAGAGTATGAAACGTCGGATCCAATGATAGGAGGTATATATTATTGTATCAAAGCAGCAGTAACTCGGATGTTATCTAATAATGACGGCAACGCCACTATTATTAACATATCGTCTTGTCAGGGATGTCTGTCCCAGCAATCTGTCAATTCCTATAGAGAAGATAATTTTGGAGTAGATCCATATGTTGATTCCATGGCTCGAATTGAAACTTTAACAAAGTCAATTGCTTTACAGTTAGCAGATAAAGGAATAAGAGTCAACGGAATTGTACCTGGTCTTGTGCTTGACGATATAGATGATGAATTAGTTAAGGATGTAAATAAAAGAAATTACAAAGAGAATGAAGTTCCTTTAGGAAGGATCGCTAAACCGCAGGAAATATCTAGGGCAGTCCTTTTCCTAGCCTCAAAGGAAGCTAGTTACATAACTGGAGTAATGATCCCTGTGGATGGAGGTTTAATGCTAAAGCGTCCTAATTATTTCGTGGAAGTAATTTAGTTGTACCATACACACACAGAGAGAGAATCCAACTGTTCATCCAAAAGAATGCATTTAGTTAAATAATACATACCTCTTATTTACTGCGTCTAACTCTAAAACATAGAGTCAAATTCTATCCTCAAAATTATTCTTACGAGTTAGTCAAATAAAAGAGGTTCATATTGTGATGTGTGTGGGTTTCGATAATGAAGCAGGAGAAGAGGAAAATTATTATCGTTCATTAAAACTATTCTTCCTGATTTGGTTTATAGTAAAGTAATGATTTAAATCAAAATAATTTATACTATTAATCTATGTGTTTCTAATCCAGCTTCTATCTACTAAATTTACCACATTTTTATTATAAAAAGAAATGATCATTAAAATGGATTTTAGTTAACTTATGTATATTATATGCCTAATATAGTATGTTAAAAATATATATTTGTATTAACAATGAGCGAAATTATTGATAAAGTAAAGGAGAAAGCTAAAGATGTAAAGGATGCATTTGTTGACACTACAAAAGATGCTGCAGATAAGACAAAAGATACTATAGATCCATCATCATCATCTTCTGATGGAAATAGAAGATACGAGGAAGGCGGACCCGGAACAGATGTGAATAGAACCGATGATCCGCTAACAGAATATAGAGATAAAGAACCTATGACTCCTGCTAAACTTAATGCAGGCGAGCCAACTGCAGTAAAAAGAGATCCAAGTGATCAACAAATTACTTCGGAAGGACAGACTGGAACCAATACTCCAGAAGCACAAGAGGAATATAGGAAAAGAGGAATGACGAAGGTGGATTCTCATGAGCACTCGCACGAAGGTTCATCGTGTTCATGTGGTCACTAGTCCACATTTGCTCAGAAAACCAATATGGTGTATAAATAAACTAGCGATTCAATTTTTACAGAC